>JAKZVY010000215.1:0-5045 GCA_047515825.1 Dehalococcoidia bacterium | reverse complement strand
TATACGCCTTCTTGCATTGGCTTGCCACACTTTCCGATTCGGCCCGGGATTCCGGGCGGATGCTAACCGATAACTCTACAGGTCGTTGTATCAGTTGGTCGAGTCAAATCACAGACAAGAACATGGTACACATTGATACGGACTGTGTCAATAGATATAATATAAGCGACGCATGTTGGCTAACCCGAAAGACTGCCAGGTGGGGGAGAAAGAGGAGGAATCAAAATGTTGGAGCTCAAGGCCTGCCCCAGGTGCAAGGGGGCCATTCACGTCAACCGGGACATGTACGGCAGCTACAGGCAGTGTCTCCAGTGCGGCTACATGAAGGACATCGAGTCGCCCAACAGACTGCTGGAGTCGCTCGCACTCGCCCCGGCCAAGAAGAAAGTGGCGTGATCGGCGTGGCCGCGCATCAGTGTACCGAGGTGATGCTCCGGACCCAGTCCGGCAGTTCTTCGATCTTCTTCATGTCGGCGGGACGCTTTGTCAGCTTGTGAGTAACGCTCTGACCTTCCGCCATTCGCACGAGACTCCCGGCAACTCCCTCGGACACCTCACCCTTCCGCCATCCATTGAATAGTATATCCTCGGGACGGATACCCAGGCAGAGCAGGTAGTCATAGCCACGATCGAGCCGGATGTGGTTGAACTGAAACGAGCCGCCCCGATCCTCAGATGCCGTCTTGACCTCGAACTTCAGGCCAGCGACCTCAAGATCCCACGGCTGAATCCGTGATTCGCTTCTGATTACAGGAATCTCAAACTGGTCCAGATACCTGGCGACGAACTCTTCGCCTATGTCGCCCCGGTTCGTGTTGGCGACCTGACGGAACGGCTCCAGCGTCGCCCCGGACCACTTTGACGCTGGCGTATGCTCCTCGATCACTTCGAGCATGAGCTCCAGAGGCTTCAACTTGGCGGCTCCCAGACGGGGCCTGTCTTCCCGCGCTTCCAGAAGACCAGAAAGTAGGAGTGGTTCTTTCGCGCGTGAACCTGCCTGGCTATCCTGCTTACGCCGGGCCTGTTGTTTCTCATGACCACAAAGATGTCTTCGGCGACGAATCCCAAGTTCTCGTACTCACGCATGATCTCGACGTGCGTGAACCTCTGCCGGTTGGAGCAGCCCTCATCCTGGCACTTCACTATCAGCACGCCGCGATCTCGCAGCACGCGGTGGGCCTCTCTTCCGCCATCTAGGTACAGTTCGAGGACGGCTTCGTGGTACTTGCTCTCGGTTCGGTTGCCAGTGCCGTTGTTCTTATAGTAACGCTCGTATGGCTGGTGGCTGGAATAGGCGGTTCCCCCTGGCGAGTGCATATATGGGGGGTCGAAGACGACGCAGTCGATGCTCCCGTCGTCGTATGGTAGATCACGACAGTCGGTGCCCGTTGTAAGATCGGTCGGCAGAATGTCGTACCGACCGGGCTCGACCTTGTTCCAGAACACCCCATTGCCGTAGGTCACGTCGGCGACCGCGCTGCCGCGCGCTACGTAGAGATCAAGGATCTTGGGAAAGACCTCCTCGTTGGCTGCCGCATACGCGCTGAGAACGAGGTCGTTGGTGGGAGCTCCGTTCCGCACGACACGCTTGGCTCCGGAAGCGTCCGTTGATTCCTCGAACGGCAGTTGGGCGCTATGCTGGTGGGTCGAAGATGGCATGTCCCTGAGTCAGTCTGTAGGGTGATCGGCGCAGCCGCGGTGAGCGGTGCCGCATCCTGTCTCGTCTCTGTGGAACGCCCTCCCGATGCGAGGCGACCTACAATATTGAAGCTAAACGTCGAAAATATCGACCACGGTCCAGGAGAATCCGGGCAGCACATCCCCGCCGTCCAGAATGTCGCCCTCGGTGAGCGTTGAGCTCGCGCCGCTCGCGGGATGGACATTCACTGTCCGCGTGGACGGATAGACCGCCCATACCAGACGGGCGCCGTAACCAAGCCACATGCGGACTTTCTCGTTGACCTCCTGTGGCGTATCGCTCGGAGAGACTACCTCCACAACAAGGTCTGGGACTATCTCGGAGTAGCCTGGCACATCCACGCCTAGGGACATTCTCTCGGCTGATATGTACGCTATGTCGGGCTCCCGCACGGTGTCAGGGTCGCGTTCCAGCAAGATGCCCGTATCCGAGCCCATGAGGGAACCCAGTCGGCGCGGTCTGACGAAATTCCTGAGTTCGCCTGCGATGTTTATCACGACCTTGCCGTGTGTTACTCCCGCAGACATGGTTTCGCGGAACTCTCCTTTAATCAGTTCGCCCCGAACCCCCTCACTGTACAACCTGAGCAGGTCGTCGGCTGTCAGTGGCTTCGTGCCTGTAACTGCTGGGGTTGTCATGTTGAGCAACCTCTGATGATTTCATCCATTGTAGCAAAGCTGCGGTTGCTGCCCGCCCTCGACAGCTACTCCAGCCCAAGCTGGTAGTGCTTGCCCTCGGTCTTGATGGACGGAGCCACCACCATCTCCGCCACCTCGTGCATCTCCCTGATGTTCTCCGCGCCCACCATGCCGAGACAGATGTTGAGCGCTCCCACGAGGTTCTGAGTGCCGTCCACGACCGACGTCGGGCCGAACAGGATCTGTTCCAGCGACCCCTTGACACCCACCTTGACCCGAGTGCCGCGCGGCAGGTTGGGGTCCGGGTTGGCCATTCCCCAGTTGTACCCCCTGCCCGGCGCCTCCTCCGCCTGCGCTAGCGGAGTGCCGATCATCACCGCGTCGGCCCCCGACGCCATCGCCTTGCACAGATCGCCGCCGGTGCGTATGCCGCCGTCCGTGATTATCGGGACGTATCTGCCCGTCCGGTCGTAGTACTCTTTCCTTGCGGCGGCGGTATCCATCGTGGCGGTCACCTGGGGTATTCCGACGCCGGTGACCTCGCGCGTGGTGCAGGCCGCCCCGGGCCCCACGCCAACGAGAACACCGTGAATACCCGTCTCCATCAGCTCCAGCGCCACGTCGTAGCTGACGCAGTTCCCGACGATCACCGGAACGTTCACCAGCTCAAGCAGCTCCGGGAACTTCAGCCCGCGCTCGCTCCTCGATATGTGCCTGGCCGTGGTCACCGTGGACTGCACAACTATGACGTCAGCCCCCGCCTCGGCGGCCAGCGGGGCAAGCCGTTTGGTCCTCGCCGGCGTAAACGAAACGGCGCACTTGGCGCCACTGCTCTTGATCTCCTCGACGCGCTCACCGATCAGCTCTTCCCGGATCGGAGCGGAGTACACCTTCTGGAGCACGGAGGTCACCTTGACCTGGGGAGTCTCCACTATCTCTTGGAGCACACTCTGAGAGTCTTCGTACCGGCTGTGGACGCCCTCCATGTTGGTGACTGCCAGGGCGCCGAGCCGGTCCATCTCCCCGGCGAACCTGGGCGACGACACCGCGTCCATCGCTCCGCCAAGCACCGGAGTGCTCAGGTCGATCCCGTCGACGGAAAAGCTGGTGTCGGTCAACTCGGGGTTGATGGTAATGGACCCCGGCGCGATCGCCACCTCGTCGAAACCGTACACTCGTCGAAGCTCTTTGACGTGCGGGACCCCCATGGTTCGATACCTCCAAAAGGGATTAGATTGTGTCGGCATTTACGTTTTGTGTCATTACCATGAAAATAGGCAGTGCCGCCGTGTCGTGTCGTAGGGGCGGGTTTGAAACCCGCCCTGTCCCTTGACGTAGGACACCGCCGATTTCATTCCTCTCGATGTGGCCTGACAAGGCCATAGTGATTCTGAGGAGCAAAGCGACGAAGAATCTAAAGTCTATGCCTGTGCAAAAACCTACCACTCCGGCCGTCATATCCTCGCCAGAATCGCGGCCATCATATCCTGAAGATCGGGGAACAGGTGCGCGTCCGGCAGGTGCTGATGCGACGCGACAAGCTCATCGTTGACATAGATATGGAACTTGCCATGCTCGCTTGGGACGAGAGTGAATTCGGAGATGTGCTCGCCGGTGCGGCTCAGCGCCTCGCCCGCCATCCAGGCGGCTCGCAACGCGTGCCCTCAATGCTGGCAGTACTCCAATGAGATCCTGAGACCGTCATCCGACATCGCGCACCTCCTGCAGATTCATCTTATGCCGCCGGGCCGTGTCCGGTCAAACGTCGAGCGACACTCAACATCCAGTTCATCGGCGCCGCTGACCTCTCAGACGAGAGCAAATCGTCCCTCGAAGACCTCATCGAAAGCAACTCCAGGTAGGTGTCGTTCAGATCACCACTGGCGGCAGCAACGTATCGGGCTTCATCATCACCGCCGATGGACTCGTGGTAACCAACGAGCATATCGTCTCAGGTGAGATCCCCATCCGCCGCCTGGACAAGCAACTTGACTGAGCAGTTGTACCCGTGCAAAGGTAGCCGGGACGACTTTGCCCTGCACTCTGCATTGTAAGTTGCGATGTGCGTTGTCCCGGCGAACCTTTGGGGTCGGGGTGTGGAGAAGGCGAATGACGAAGACTAGGCGGCCGAGGGTCGCCGCCATCGGACTGGACAGTTTTCAAGTTGCGTCAATTGTGCCCCTATGCGGGGAGCTAAGGCCAGCGGACTCGTTGAGTCACTACTTGGACAGCTACAGCTGGACAGAAACAGATATACTGTTGTTGAGGGATCACTATGTGCGGGAAGTCGACAGCAGCGTGAATCTCATGATAGTCGGGCCCGCCTCAATTTACTGGAAGGACTCGTACACCCTAGGTCTCGATGTTTCATCCTACCACTACGTGAGCACCAACATCGAGAACACTGAGCGGGAACTGGCAGTTCCTCCTACCTGCCCGGTCCTTTACAAGCCACTGGCTGCTGAATTGTGCAGACGACTGGGCCGAGCCGCGAAGCCTCCCTACGCAATGGACACCTCGCGGCAAGGGCAGAGCGCACTAATCGAGACGACATCGCGCCAATCCGTCGCTTTGCGGCTTGTTCTTCCCACTCGGCCGGGGGCCGCTAATAGTAAGCCGTCAAGACCCACCGCCCTCCTACTCCCAGGAGTCTCCAACCTCTCGGCTTGGTTCAGGGCCTTCCTGTGCGATCTCCATGAGTCCGATCC
>JAKZVY010000214.1:0-6943 GCA_047515825.1 Dehalococcoidia bacterium | reverse complement strand
ACGGGCATCCACAGGAACACCGTACGGAAGTACCTTAAGGCCGACAGTCCGCCGATGAATCGTCCTCGGGTGATGTTGAAAGCAACGTAGTCTGTTACCGTGGCAAGTTAGACAGGTGACATTTTCCCTGGTCAGTTAGGCGGACAGTTATGCTGGTCTTCGACAGTTTATCATAGCACGAGGCGTGGTATAATCGTCCCGGCCCTTGAGTAGTTCACTCAGGTTGATAGGACAGATTGACAGGGAGTGTCGGGAAATGACAGTTGAAGCTAGGTCTCTGGTGGTCGGATACGGCAAGTATGTTTATCGGCACGTGCCGGGTTGGGGAAACCTGCCCGACGGTTGGGAGTGGAACCACGCCGTCGGCGTCGGAGTGGACGCACAGGACAGGGTCTTCGTTTACAACCGCAGCGAGCACCCCATGATCGTGCTGGACACCGACGGCAACGTCCTCGATAGCTGGGGAGAGGGGCTGTTCGGCTCGGCACACCATATTGAAGTCGGCCCGGACGGAAGCCTGTACACCACCGACATCGGAAACCACACCGTCCGCAAATGGACGCCCGACGGCCAACTGCTTATGACGCTGGGAGACCCGGAAAACCCGCCCGAAAGAATGAGTGGGAACCCGTTCAACGCGCCAACCGACGTCGCAATCGCATCGGATGGCACAATCTACGTCTCGGACGGCTACGGCAACGCCAGGATTCATCACTTCACCGCGACCGGCGAGCATATCGGGTCGTGGGGCGAGCCCGGCGAAGGGCCAGGACAGTTCCGAATCCCGCACTCCGTCGCGGTGGGCAGCACCGGCAGCGTGTACGTGGCCGACCGCGAAAACAGTCGCATCCAGATCTTCACACCGGACGGGCAGTACATGAGCGAGTGGGGCGGCGTGCATAGGCCCGACCATATCTGGCAGGGACCCGACGGCAACATGTACGTCACCGACCTGGGATTCCGCCAGGGATTGGGCCCGGACAAGCCGGAACCGCACGAGATCTCGCACCCCGCCGGAGTCAAGATCATGACGCCGACGGGTCAGTGGCTCGGAGGATGGGGCATGAGCACCGACACTCCCGGCGACATCATCGCCGGACACGCCATCGCCATGGACTCGAAGGGTAACCTCTACGTCGGCGAGACACTAGACGGCGCTAGAGTGCAGAAGTTTGAATTGACATATCAATGACCACCAATTACTCTGGACGCCACTCGCAGTTGTGCAAGAGAGCAGAAGTCGTATAAGCCGATGGCCCCAAGTCGTCGGCTTGGCGCACATAGAATAGGGAGTAAGTTTAATGATACCGAAGCCGACCCTGAAGACCCTCTCGATAGTCGCTGTCGCTCTGATAGTCCTATCCATTGTCGCCGCCTGCGGCGCTGCGGAGGAGCCGGGATCTCCGCAAAGTCCTCAGCCCGCAGCTCAGGCGCAGCCGGCCGCCGCAGTAGGTGGCGGCGCTCCCCAAGCGCCTGCGGAGCCTGCTCAGCCGAATCCCGCTGCCGCGGCCCCTACTGCCATGCCCGCGATGGCGGCGCCCACGCAGGGCGCGCAAGTGGTGCCCACAGTTGTGAGACGAGTGGTGGAAGAAGAGGCCATGGATGAGCCAATGTCTGGTGGCACATTGGTGAACTACCTTCTCAGGTCCCCCATACACTTCAGCCCTCTGGAGGTCACTACGTTCATCGTTGCGTGGCCGTTCCAGAACCTCCATAGCCAGCTATTCTACTACGATCCGCAGGTGGCCCCTGAGGGAGCGCCGACCATCCTGCCGGACCTTGCGGAGGAATGGTCGTGGAGCTCAGACGGGTTGGCTCTGACCATCGGTCTCCGCGACGGTGTGTTATGGCACGACGGCCAGCCGTTCAGAGCACAGGACGTGAAATGGACCGCGGACTCTATTCTGGAGATGCCGGGCGGGGGTACGTTCGACGTCAACGCCAGAAAACCCTGGTGGGTGAATGTAGAGTCCGTCGATGCTCCCGACGATGACACCATCGTCTTCAACATGAAGCAGATTCAGCCCAGCCTGATGAGCTTCCTTGCCTCGGCCTTCTCGCCCATCTACTCCGAGCACATCAAGCCGATAACCAGGTTACAGACCGAAGCCGTCGGAACCGGACCTTTCAAGTTCAAGGGCTATCGGCCCGGGGAAGTCTTGGAGATGGAAAGGAACACTGACTTCTACCTGGACGGCCTGCCGTATTTGGACGGGATACAGTTCCCGATCATCACCGACCGCTCCACGCGCATAGCCGCGCTGGCGACCGGCAGGGTGGACCTGTCCAACGCGCTTGACATGAACCCGACCACGCTGAAGGATCTTCAAGCCAGCAGCCCGAACCTCGTGGTCAAGGGCGGAGTCACCACTCTCCACGAGACGATTATCTTCAACACGCAGCGGCCACCGCTGGACGACATACGGATTCGACAGGCGGTTCTGCTTACGCTTGACCGCGACGCGTGGAACCGGATAGTTCACGAGGGCGCGGCCGTCCCCTCCACCACCAACTTGCGCCAGCCGTTCGGAACCTGGGGACTTCCCGAGGACCAGGCGCTGGAGCTGATCGGAAAGCCGGACCGCGAGAGGGCCAGGCAGCTAGTGCAAGAGGTCGGCTTCGAGTTCGACCGCGAGCTCGAGATACACCACAGGCCCTTCGTCGCTGCCGAAGCGCTGGGGCAGTGGCTGGTGGACCAGTTGAAAGAGATCGGCATACCCGCCGTGGCCGTACCGCTCGACCCCGGAGTCAAGGCCCAGAGGTTCCGCTCCGGTGACTTCGACATGAGCGGAGACTCAGACGGATTCGTCGTCGACGAAGCGGACGACCCGTTCCTGCGGTACTTCACCTGTGGAGGCTCGATCTTCCCGGTCATCAACTTCTGCGACCCTGTGCTCGAAGAGATGGTCTTGGCGCAGTCCGCTGAGCTCGACTTCGAGACAAGGCTGAAGATGGTGCACGAGATCGACCGCTACATCTTCGAGAACGCGCTGCCCAGACAGGTAATAGGCTTCCAGTCGGACTGGCAGGTCATGCAGCCCTACGTGATGGGCTACGTGAAGCGCCAGGTCATCCACAACAACAGCCGATTCGAGCAGATATGGCTGAACCGGTAGCTTCCGATCCTTGGAGCATCGGTTCCTAGCGGAGTTCAGACGTGCAGCACTACGTAGTTAGGCGGCTGCTACTGGCAGTCCCTACATTGCTCGCGCTGTCAGTCGTCATCTTCGTGATGTTGCGCATCGTACCGGGCGACCCGGTTGACGTTTACGTCACCATCGCCCAGGTGGGCAGAGTGGACGACGCGGAAAGGGAAAAGATACGGAAGAAGCTGGGACTGGACCGGCACATCTCGATTCAATACGGGGTCTGGCTGAAGGGCGTCTTCACGGGCGACTTTGGCCAGTCCCTCAGGTACCAGATTCCGGCGTGGGACATCATCAAGGGCCGCATACCCGTCTCGATCCAGGTGGGCGTCATGGGGCTGATCATCGCCGTGCTCGTCGGTATCCCGCTGGGCGTTATCAGCGCCATGACCCAGGACAGTTGGTTGGACCAGGGTTTGAGGCTCGTCAGCTTGCTGGGACTCTCCATGCCCTCGTTCTGGGTGGCGATTCTCATCGTGACCGCCTTGATCTACTTCTTCTTCTGGATCCCTCCGGTAATCTACGTCTCTCCATTTGATGACTTTACGGGTAACATGTCCCAGTTCATCTTCCCTGCCCTGGTACTGGGTTTCAATAGCTCAGCCTTCATCCTTCGTATGACACGGTCCTCAATGCTGGAGGTCCTGCGCGAAGACTACGTACGCACGGCCAGGGCCAAGGGACTGACAGAGCGGGTGGTGATTTCCCGCCATACCTTGAAGAACGCCTTCATACCCGTGATCACGGTAATCGCTTTTCAGGTTCCGCTGATGATCGGCTCGATGGTTGTGATCGAAACGGTCTTCAACCTGCCAGGAGCGTCTCGCTTCATGTCCGACGCTATCATCGATCGAGATCTAACAATGGTCCAGGGTCTGGTCATGCTCACGGGCATTCTCGTGGTGATCTCGAACTTGATCGCGGACCTGCTGTATGGCTGGCTGAATCCCAGGGTCAGGTTTGAGTGAGTGGTACAAGCAGTTGAGCGCCGCATAACTCGCTCCGACTCATGGGCCGGCCGGGCACATGCGGTCGCTCGCTTCTCCCGCAGGAAGCCGCTCGGAGCCGCCGCCGCTGTGGTGCTCCTGATAGTTCTGCTGCTGGCCGTTTTCGCGGACATTGTTGCCCCGTACGACCCCATAGCCCAAGACTCGTTCGCTGTCTTTCTCCCGCCGCATAGCGCGCACTGGCTGGGCACAGACAACCTGGGCCGCGACGTGTACAGCCGCATCATTCACGGCTCAAGAGTGTCGTTGATCGTGGGGTTCGGCGCCATCGCTCTGGGCTGCATAACCGGCGGTATCCTGGGACTCGCCAGCGGATACATCTTGGGCGTATTGGACCTCGGCGTTCAACGTGTCGTCGATGTGCTCCAAGCCCTTCCCACGCTGATCATGGCGATGGTCGTAGTCGCGGCGCTGGGGCCGTCCCTCACGAACACGACCCTGGCCCTCGGCATCGTGATGATCCCCCAAGCGGTGCGCGTCGTCCGCGCCAGCACGATCACCATTCGCGAAACCGAGTACATAACCGCCGCGCGGGCGATCGGCGCGAGCGATATGCGCATCATTGTGCTCCACACCATGCCAAACGCCGTCGCGCCCTTCATAGTTCTGGCCACTGCCCTGCTGGGAGCCGCGGTGCTTACGGAGGCATCTCTCAGCTTCCTGGGGCTGGGAGTGCCTGAGCCTACCCCCGCATGGGGCAGTATGCTCTCGAAGTTCGGCGCCGAATACGCCAGGCAGACGCCTTGGATCGTCCTGTCGCCGGGCATCGCCATCAGCATCACGGTGATAGCGTTCAACCTGTGGGGCGACGCTCTGAGGGATATTCTGGACCCCAGATTGCGTGGAGAGTAAACATCTCCCTTCTCCTTTGATACGGGAGGGTGAGGGTGAAAATCTCACCACTGAGATTTAATACAGTTACTTGATCTTGTACATAACGTCCAGGAGGGCACAATGACTTCATACTCACCTCCACAAGGCTCTGGGGACGCTAGAGCGGAGATCCTCATTGTTGGCGGCGGCACAGGCGGCTGCGCGGCCGCAATGTCGGCTGCCAGCATGGGCAAGCGCGTCATTATGACCGAGGAGACCGACTGGATCGGAGGTCAGCTTACTTCGCAGGCTGTCCCGCCCGACGAGCACACTTGGATTGAGCAGTTCGGATGCACCGGCAGGTATCGGCAGTACCGAAATCTCGTCCGCCAGTACTACCGCGACCACTATCCTCTCACCGCGGAGGCGCGAGCTGATCGATACTTCAATCCGGGTAACGGATTTGTGTCCCGCCTCTGCCACGAGCCGCGGGTGGCCCTGGCGGTGCTGGAGCAGATGTTGGCCTTCCCGCGTGCCGCTGGCCATCTCGAAGTGCGACTCCGCCGCAAGCCCTTAGCCGTGGACTACGACGGCGACCGCGTTCGCGGTGTCAAGCTACTCGACATGTCTACCGGTAAAGAAGAGACCATCGAAGCCGAATACGTTATCGACGCCACCGAGCTGGGCGACCTTCTGCCCATGGCCAACGTGGAGTACGTCACCGGCTTCGAGTCGCAGCGTGACACCAACGAACCGAACGCTCTGCCGGGCGACCCTGAGCCGGACAACGTGCAGGCCCTGACCTGGGTATTCGCTATGGGACATGATCCCGACGGCGATCACACAATCGACAAGCCTGAGCAGTACGACTTCTGGCGAGATTACACCCCCGATCTCACACCCGAATGGGGAATGCCGCTCTTTAGCTGGGACCGCCCGGTCCTCAGCGCCAGCAGCTCCTTCGTTGACCCGAGAAAACATATCCAAATCTCGGATCGCACGATCGAGCGACGGACGCTGTTCCCACATGAAACGGATACTCCTCAGCTTGCCTGGTTCCATTGGAGGAGAATCGTTTACTCAGGCCACTATCCCCCTAGTATTGCGCCTCCTGAGGTCACGCTCGTCATCTGGACGCAGAACGACTACATGAAGGGCAATCTCATCGACAAACCTGAGGACGAAGTACAGCGTTACCTGGAAGAGTCTAGGCAGCAGTCCCTGGGCTTTCTCTACTGGATGCAAACGGAGGCGCCCAGACCGGACGGCGGTGTTGGCTATCCGGGACTCTACCTCGCACCGGAAGCCATGGGCACCGAGGACGGGCTGGCAAAATACCCGTACATACGCGAGTCACGCCGCATCAAGTCGCTTTTCACGGTTACCGAGAATCACATCGGAGCGGAGGCAAGGGGAACGCCGGAAGCGGAGTACTTCAACGACACCGTCGGAGTTGGCGTGTACCACATCGACCTGCACTTCAGCACCGGCGGAAACCACGGCATCCACCTCGAATGTCTCCCGTTCCAGATCCCATTGGGGTCTCTCATACCGGTCCGGGTGGAAAACCTGCTGCCCGCCTGCAAGAACCTCGGCGTCACCCACCTTGTCAACGGAGCCTTCCGACTCCATCCTGTCGAGTGGAACATCGGAGAGGCCGCAGGGCTGCTCGCCGCCTTCTGCATCGAAAAGGGCGTGATTCCAAAGGCCGTGAGAGAAGATGAAGACCTGCTTAGAGAGTTCCAGTATCTGTGCCTAGACCAGGGAATGGAGTTGGATTGGCCCAAGTTGGTCCCCGAGAGCGGGTGGGCCGCATTCGACAAGAGAGTCTTGGGATTCCTCCCCAAGGGCGCGCTTCCAAGAAAAGAGTGGCCGGACGAATAGCTCGGACCGGACAAGGCGGTCATCAGATGACGCATCCGTTCACGGAAGGCACGATACGCAAGGCGGTCTTGGGCGACAACCTCGATGTTCTCG
>JAKZVY010000213.1:0-4282 GCA_047515825.1 Dehalococcoidia bacterium | reverse complement strand
GTCCCTGACCCTGTACTTGATCATCGGATTCGCCATGGTGCCACCTCTCAGTTGAATTTGATGCCGCCCTTGGTGCCCGGCCATGATTGCTCAGGTGATTGCGAAGATGCTGCTGACGTCTATCAGCAGGCCGGGGAAGGTCGGCGACTCCGCGGACGTTCCTTCTGTGTACACGCGGAGCGTGTCGAACTCGGTCTGTCCGGCCCTCATTACCTCCATCGTCCGTTCCGCCGGATCGACGATCCAGTACTCGGGCACGCCGAATCTCAGGTATCTGGACGACTTCAACACGCGGTCGCGGTTCGTTGTGCTCGGAGAGAGTACCTCTATCACGAGATCGGGCGCGCCCTGCAAGTTTCGTTCGCCCACGATGTGGAGCCGCTCGGTGGATATGAACAGGATGTCCGGCTGCAGCACGTCGTGTTCGGAAAGTACAACGTCTATCGGGGAGATGAACACCTCGCCCAGACGGTGGCGTTCAACGAACTCTGTGAGTATGTACAGCAACCTTCGGACGATTCGCTGGTGGGTGGGGACAGGTGCGGGAGCCAACATCAACTCTCCATCGATAAGCTCGTAACGTCGCTCGTCGCCGTCGGGGATGGACATGTAGTCCCTGACCCTGTACTTGATCATCGGATTCGCCATGGTGCCACCTCTCAGTTGAACCTGATACCGCCGTTGGTGCCCTCGAAGTCTGTCGTGCTGTACACCCCAAGGTCCCGCCCCTGGTGTACGTGGATGATGATCTCCTGCCGAGCTATCCCGACAGCGTCCAGAAGCTCGGCCTCAAGGTCGTCGATCAGGTCCTGGATGCCGTCCGACGTGAAGCTCTCGTCAACCTGGAGCGTGGCGTGAACCACCTGATCTGCGTAGTGAATGTCCAGCCTGCCAACCGTGGCCTCGTTCTCGGTTACGATGTAGCACTCCGAGAACGGAGTCCGCGTCTCTCGCTGAAAGTCGTATGTAGCCAATGGAAACTCTCTGTTCTGCCTGATACAAGCTCGCGATTACTACGTCCGTACCTGCCCGTTGCCCATTACCGTCCACTTGTACGAGGTGAGCTCACGCAGGCCCATCGGCCCCCGCGCGTGGAACTTGTTCGTGCTGATCGCAACCTCCGCGCCCAGCCCAAACTCGCCGCCGTCGTTGAACCGGGTGGAGCAGTTGACGAACACGGCGCTGGAGTCCACCTCGTCCAAAAACCGCATCGCTGCCGAGTAGTCCTCGGTCACTATCGCGTCGGAATGGCCGGAGCCGTACTTCTCGATGTGTTCCAGCGCCTCGTCCAGCGAATCGACCACCCGGACGCCCGCGATCAGGGCCAGGAACTCGGTGCTCCAGTCCTCTTCGGTTGCGGTTGTTGTCTTGATGCCGTTGATCCCGTTGGTCGGGCCGATGAGACTCAGCGCGCGTCGGTCGCAGCGCATCTCGACGCCCGCCTCCGCGAAACGTCCGGCTATTGCCGGCAGGAATCCGGGCGCGACGGACGAGTGGACAATCATGGTGTCCATCGCGTTGCACACCGAGTAACGCTGCACCTTGGCGTTGAAGACGATGTCCGCCGCCTTGTCCAGGTTGGCCTCCCTGTCAACGTATGTGTGGCACACTCCGACGCCGCCCGTTATCGCGGGCATCGCCGCCTCCTGCGCGACCCTGTTGATGAGGTCCTGACCGCCGCGAGGTATCAGAAGGTCGATGTGCTCCCGCGCCTTCAGCATTCGCCCCACCATCTCGCGGTCCGTGGACTCGAATAGCTGCACCGCGTCCTCAGTCACTCCCGCGTCAGAGATCGCTTCGCGGATCACGTTCGCCAGGGCGGTGTTGGAGTTGATGGTATCGCTTCCACCTCTCAGGATAACCGCGTTCCCCGATTTCAGACACAGCGTCGAGATATCCACGGTGACGTTCGGCCTGCTCTCGTAGATAACGCCGACAACTCCCAGCGGCACGCGCCGACGACCGACCTGCAGGCCGTTGGGCACGACTCGCATCTCCAGTATCTCGCCAACCGGATCGGGCAGGACGGCGACGCCGCGAACGTCGTCAGCGATAGCGGACAGCCGCTCGGGGTTCAGCATCATCCGGTCGAGATAGTACTCGGGAAGACCCTTACCCCTTCCGGCGTCGACGTCGAGCTCGTTCGCCTCCAGGATATCTTCCTGGCACGACTTCAAACCATCGGCGATGTTCGACAGCGCCTGGTTCTTGGCCTCGCCCGTCGTCTTTGCCAGTTGACGCGCGGCTTTCCTCGCTGCCTTGCCCTTGACAGCCAACTCATCGACTACAGTCTGCATCTGTCAACTCCCGAATGGCCCGACTGGAATAATCGGAACGGCGCATCGAGCCTCACAACTCTTCGCCGGAACGGGCCAGAATCACCATATTGTCCCTGTGGAGCACCTCGTCGCCGTAGTAGTGGCCCAGCGTCCGCTCGATCAGATCGGACTTCAGACGCCTTATGCTGAGGATGTCCTCTGAGCTGTAGTTGGATATGCCGCACGCGACCTCACGCCGCTGATCGTCCAGCACCTTGACTACGTCTCCTCTTTCGAATTCGCCGAGCGAGTCCACGACTCCGGCGGCGAGCAGGCTCTTGTTCTGACGCACCAGCGCCCTCACAGCCCCGTTGTCAACCACTATCGCGTCCGGCTCCCTCATCTGGCTCAACAGGAACCGCTTGCGGCTCTCCATCTTCGTCGCGCCGGTCGGGAAGTGGGTGCCGATCGACTCCCCGCTCAGAAGGCGTTGTATCACGTCCGAGATTCGGCCACCTGCCATGACGACGTCGACGCCTGAGGCGGTCGCCAGCTTCGCCGCGCTCAGCTTGGTCGACATGCCCCCGCGCCCGCGTCCAGCGAAGGAGGGACCACCCAACGCCTCTATCTCTTCAGTGACCAGGGATACCTCCGGTATGAGCTCAGCGCTAGGGTTCAGGTTCGGGTCGCTGGTGTAGAGTCCGCCTAGCTCGCCCAGCATGATAAGCAGGTCCGCGTCCACGATGTTGGCGACCATCGCCGACAGCATGTCGTTGTCCCCGAACACTTCTCCCTCTAGCTCGTCCACGGCCACGACGTCGTTCTCGTTGATGATCGGGACGACACGGTGATCGATCAGTCCGAGCAGGGTGTTGCGGATGTTGAGGTATCCCTCGCGGTCGTCCAGGTTCTTACCTGTGAGCAGCGCCTGGGCGACGCGAACGTCGTGCCAGCCGAAAAGCTGCTCATAAGCGTTGATCAGCCGACCTTGGCCTATGGCCGCGAGCACCTGCCGCGCCGGCAGATCGCGACCTGCCTCGGATACGTCGAGCACGTGCCTTCCGGCAGCCACCGCGCCGGACGACACGAGAAGCATCTGGCAGCCATCCGCGTGCATCCTGGCTATCTGTCCCACAAGGCTCGCCATAGTCTCCAGATCGAGTCGGCCGGTTCCGCCCGTAATCAGGGCAGTGCCCGCCTTCACCACGATGCGGCGGTATCTGCGTATGTGGGACTGGTCGAGATGGTCTGTCATAGTCGGCAACTCGGATGGATACGCGGGCCGTCGCGCAGGGGGCAGACTGCGCAAGCTGACCCATTATAGCACCGCCGCAGTTCGGAGATTTGACAGCTATCGGGGCATCGCCTATCATGACTACGCAACCAAGAAGGTCGACCGCTTGACCCGCCGTAGAATTCTACGCTTGGTTGCCTTTTTCTTTCTGAGGAGCAACCGTTTCTTGGTATGTATGTCGTATACATGGATGAGTCAGGCAATCCAACCGGATGGAACAACAATCAGGATCATTTCGTCATTGGCGGGATCGCGATCCACGAAGGACAGATTCGACGGCTCAGTAGTCGCCTCGACCAAATCCAGTCCGAGTTCTTCCCAGAGATTACTCTGCCGCTCAAATTTCACGCTACGGACATTAACACTGGCCATGATCGCTTCCGTAAGCTAGCAGCCGCCGATCGACAACGACTGCTTGACGCCGTATACAGTGTCATGGCAGACGAGCGGTATCCACACGCGGTTCTCTTTGCAACAGCCATACATATCACCGCCGTCGCCAGCGCTGAACAAGCGCTCAGAGACACATTCGCGGACATCACCCAGCGAATCAACACGTTCCTCGTCAGGCTGCACCGGGGTGGTAACCCTCAGAAAGCACTCCTGATCATAGATCGATCTGAAGGAACCGAGGGCAAGTACCGGACGCTGATCTCAGACTTCAGGACATCAGGAACTAGCCACGCTTACCTTCGGAACATTGTAGACCTTCCCTACTTCACCCAATCGA
>JAKZVY010000212.1:0-3336 GCA_047515825.1 Dehalococcoidia bacterium | reverse complement strand
GGCCTGCAAGCTGGCCGGGTACGAAGACATAGGACACATGGAGATATTCCAGGCCCAGACCGGCGCGCCAAACGTGGCGACGATGCTCATCGCACGCTCCCTCCGTGTCGTCCACCTGACCACGCACCGCTCGCTCAGGATGGCGTGCGACTATGTAACTAGGGAGAATGTCCTGTCCAAGATCGTGCTAACGGACGAGAGCTTCAAAGAGTGGGGCTTCGATCAGCCGAGAATCGGAGTGGCAGCCCTCAATCCGCACGCCTCGGACGGCGGACTGCTGGGAACCGAGGAGGCCGAGGCGATAGCTCCGGCCGTGGCAGATGCCCGGGACCTGGGCATAGAGGCAGTCGGCCCGATTCCGGCGGACTCGGTCTTCCCGCAGGCGATAGAGGACAGGTACGACGCCGTAATCGCGATGTACCACGACCAGGGACATATCGCCATCAAGGTACACGACTGGGCCAAGAGCGTCAGCGTCAATCTGGGTCTGCCGTTCATACGAACATCGGTGGATCACGGAACAGCCTTCGACATCGCGGGGAAGGGAGTCGCCGATGCTGAGAGTATGCTGGAGTCGATCCGGGTCGCCGTCTCCCTGGCCAGCGACTCGAGGCTGCCGGAGGTGGGGGGATGAAGATAGCATTTGTCGGCGGCGGGGTTATGGCCGAGGCCATCATAGGCGGCATCATCGACGCCAAGATAGCCGATCCGTCGGACATAATCGTCGGAGAGCCGGTCGAAGCCAGGCGCAGCCAACTCAAGCAGGAGTATGGGCTGACCGCGACGGCGGACAACCTCGAAGCGATCGAGGGGGCGAGTCTCACTGTGCTCGCCGTCAAGCCTCAGAGCCTGCCGTCGGTCTTGCCACAGTTGGCGGGCAAGCTGTCCCCGGACAACACTGTGCTATCCATCGTGGCAGGCGCGACGATGAAATCACTGACGTCGGGGCTGCGGCACGATTCGATCATACGGGTCATGCCCAACACCCCGGCGCAGATCGGGGCAGGGATGAGCATGTGGACCGCTTCGGACTCCGTCCCGGCGGAGGCGGTGGAGGCTACGAGAAGCATACTGAGCACGCTTGGCGAAGAGGTCTATGCCGACGACGAGAAGATGATCGACATGGCCACGGCGCTGAGCGCAAGCGGGCCTGCCTACGTGTTCCTGTTCGTCGAGGCGCTGATAGACGCCGGGGTGTACCTCGGCCTGTCGAGGGACGTTGCGAGGCAGCTCAGCCTTCAGACGGTACTGGGCAGCGCGCAGCTTGTGAAAGAGACCGGCAGACATCCGGCCGATCTGAGGGACATGGTCACGTCGCCCGGCGGGACCACGATAGAGGCGCTGCGGGCACTCGAGGACGGCGGATTCAGGGCATCTGTGTTCGCTGCCGTGAGCGCAGCATATGAAAAATCCAAGGCGCTGGGAGGATAGGCATGAACCTGTTCCTCGTCCAATTCATCAACCTGCTCGTGACCGTGTTCTACATCGCGATCCTGGCCAGGGTGCTGCTGTCATGGTTCCCGATCGGGCCGGACAGCGCCATGATGCCGGTTGTGCGGATCGTGTATCAGATCACCGAGCCGCTCCTCGGCCCGATCAGGCGAATCCTGCCCAATATGGGAGCGATCGACCTGTCTCCGATGATCGCGATTATCGTATTGATCATCGTGCAGAAGGTAATAGTCATGGTGCTGTAACCGGCCGATTTATCAAGGTCAGCCGCTCTTTCAACTCGGCGTCTTCGATCCCATTCACTCGGACGACCTTGTTTCGAGAGGTGTGCCCGCGGATGATCGATACGCTGGCCCTGGGCAGATCTAGCCAGCTCGCCAAGAGCTTCACGGCAGCGATGTTGGCCTTGCCCTTTTCCGGGGCTGCGGTCACCCGGATCGTGACGGCGCCATCATCGGAGACTTCAACGGTATTGCGCTTGGCGCGGGGATGAACTTTGACGTTGAGATTCAACGGTCTGCTTAATGTTCTCCCTCTGCGATGATTGTCTCGAGTTGTTCGATCAGCGGAGGAAGCTCATTCTGAACAACGTCCCACAGGACGTTGAAGTTGATCCGGTCGTAGCCGTGTATTAATCTATTACGAAAATCTGCCGTATCGCGCCACTGTACGTCCGGGAATCGCGAGCGAAAGTCATCAGGAACGCGCCTGGACGCCTCGCCTACCACTTCCATCAGTCGTACAAGGGCCAAGTTCAGCATTCTGTCTGCATCCAGATCCTCACGGGAACGGTTCCTGGTCATCTCTCGCGCTTCCCGCGCATGGTCGAGCATGTGATGAACGTACACCAGAGGATCACGGCGCGACATATATCTCCTCCGCCTCGGACAGCACCTCGTCACGGAAGTACTGACTCAGATCTTCTGCTGTGTTTAGATCCACTCTTCTCCCCAGAATTTCAGACAGCTCATCCGGCAGGGCACCGAAGAAGGCCAGTCCGGGCGTTGGTCCGGGCGCGAGTTCCACCAGCACGTCCACGTCGCTTTCTGGAGTGAAGTCGTCTCGTATCACAGAGCCGAACAGCGCCAAACGCCGAATGTTATAGCGTTGGCAGAAGTCAGCGATACGCTCATGAGGTATTTCGATTTGTGCAGTCACTGATTAACTCACTTATTCCGTGCCTGCGTTTCGCCGTGGGGGAAGTGCTTAGCCAAATCAGGATGTGATTGCCCTGTCGCTCACCCCTAGTCCTCAGACGTTATCTCTGGTCCGAAATCCCTTGAGCCGTACCGCCGGGAGCCTTTTGAGCGTCTGGTTGCGCGGGTCCACTTCAATTCCGACCGATTCGAGGGCGGTGACGCCAAGCAAGGGTTCGGCGTCTTTCTCGCCGAACACGATGGTTCCCCACGTGGTCTCTCCCATGAACTCTACTCGTCCGCCGGTGATGTCCATTCTCAATTCGCTGCCGTCGGCTAGCTCATACACTCTCTGTCCTTCGGGGACGAGGCCGATGGACTCCAAGTGCTGCCTAGGCACGAGACAGTCGGTCGCTCCGGTGTCCACCAAGAAAAGTCCTTCCCAGACCCGATCGGGTTCGGCTAGGTTTCGTATGGCCACGGTTACGTGAGTTGCTCCCATATCACAGCCTCTTTCCGCTACTCTTTCGTTTACCGATTATAGCAGGGGTTGCACGACACGATTGTCCTAGGCGAAACATTGCGTCAGGCGTGCGACAATGCGCCACCGTCTATGAAGATGGTCTGGCCGGTGACGAAGTCGCAGGCGTCGGAGGACAAATAGACCAGCAGCGCGGTCAAGTCGTTGGGATGGCCCTTGCGACGCGACGGCAGGTAGCGCACCAGCAACTCCTTCTGGTCTTCCTCG
>JAKZVY010000211.1:0-2667 GCA_047515825.1 Dehalococcoidia bacterium | reverse complement strand
TGTCGCTCGCCATAGCTGCCTGCGGCAACCCCGGGCCCCAGGCTGACCCGGCTCCGACGACAGGCGCACCGACCCCTGACCCAACCGCAACGGCCGTTCCGGTCGTCTCGGAGGCGACGCTCCCGACCCTCACACTCACCCACGAGGGCAGGACCATCGATGCCCGCCGGTTCGAGGGCTGCTGGAGGCCGGACGCGTCGTCCGATCTCCAGTGTGTCGGGACCTCGCCGCGCGGTGAGCTCGAGAACTACCTCGAGGTCGAAAGCGGTGACGTCATCGAGGTCCGGATAACGCCCGACAGCCTTCCGTCCCACCTGCTGGCCACGTTCTTCGCGCAGCCTGGCGAAATCGGAGTTGGCGACCTGCTGCGGCTTTCGACAGTCGAGCGCAGGCTCGTGATCGACATGCCGCCCGGCAGGTACAACGTCAGACTGCACGCGCAGTGGTTCGAGGGCCAGAGTGACATCCAACACAAGGTGAACTACGTGTTCGGCATCGAGATACCGGGAGAGACAGCACTGGAGTCCAGCTGCATGTCCACAGCTGCGGGTGGAATTCTCGGCATCCTGCTGGAGTCGCTGGACGACCCGGACCGCACAGCGCTCGATGCCGTCAACAGCGGCGGATGCACCTTCAACAGCAGGATCGCGAACGTGGTGCTGATCCTGGAGAACGACGATGGCCGGTATGTCGAGACATTCCGACTGGAGCCGCCGTCTCTCAATGTCGCGCTTCCGCTCCCGGAGGATACCGTGTCCGAAAGTACAGGCGGACCGCTCCCTCCGGGCCTCTACTCGCGCCGGGTGGTCGCCGTCACAGTCGATGGGACGGAGAACGACATTCATCTGGACGATATTGGAGGCATAGTTAAACTCGTTAGCAGACTGCCGGACCCCGACACGCCAATCGTATTCCCTCAGCACCAGGACAGGCGACGGACATACGCCACCGCCCTGCCCGACCACATCGAGGGTTATCTACAGGCGTACAGGGGGTGCATCTACATAAGAAACGGCACCATTCCGGTGTGGCCCTCCGACTTCACCATGAGATTGGAAAACGGCCGACTCCAGGTACTGGACGAGAGCGGTAACGTCGTCGGAGTCGACGGGAAGGAGGCTGTCCTGGCCGGGTACGAGGTCAGGGCTGACGACCCCCTTGGCAGGCAGATCAGCGCCACGTTGCCGCTGGCGTGTCCCCCAGGGAACTTCTGGATCGTCGGGGACGAGATAGGCGAGCTGAAGGAGAGGGCTGGGATGCGCATCGTGCCGTTGGAAGGCTCGTCCCTCATATTCCCTCGCCAGTCCCCGGGCCGCTGGAGCGACGATCTGTCGATTTCGACCGAGGGAGAACTGGTCCACCAGGGCGACTGTCTTCGTGTCAACGACGCTGAGAGGCACATGATCATCTGGCCGCCGCTGTTCACACCCCATACAGGGAACGGCGTGGTGGAGGTCAGGGATGGCGATGATGTAACCGTGGCCAGGGTCGGCGACAGGCTGGAGATTACGGGATTCGGGACCGAGCTGATGAGACCGCATTACGCGGACAGGTGTCCCGGGCCCTACTGGACGGTGGGAAGGATTAAGGAGAGGCGGTGAACTGTACTTTGAATAGAACACCGGAGGCTGAGGGGACTTCCTGGTTTGGTCTGATGCCGGTCCTCATCGGTTTCCGTCTTCCTGCAATCGCCTGCTGAGTTTAGGCTGACCCTGTCTGCCAGCTGTCTTGCGACTCATTCCCCTATCGTTTCGCGCGCCTGAGTCAGGGAGTCAATCCGACTGAGGAGGAGTCGGGCCGCCTGTGGCCATCCTTTTGACACGTAAACGTGGGAGCTCTTTGCAAGAGGCGCTCTAACCACTGGGCGGACCCGGCTGCTGGCGAACAGGGACTACTGCCCCTAGCTACGGTTCACGCCAGCACCATCAGAAGCGCGGCCAGTTTCTTATCCGTCAATACCTTCATGAACCTTCATGACAATTCTCCGAAGCTGAAATGAAACCAGCATGGCGGTGGATGAAGTGGGAATCGCTGGAACAAGGACTTTCAGCGTGCGTATCAGCCCATGCGTTTTCAGGGGCATTCAAACGGGGTGAGGATGAGTTCCATCAGGGAGCTGTCCTCCAGCACCTCGGCAAATCGTTCCCGGCCCTCGTCGGTGCGGTAATCTGGGGCGGGAGATTCTCTAACGGAACCGTCCCGGTTCAAGTACAGGTGGGACCCGGAACGCAGGTCGGTCAGAATGACAGAAGCCACAAAGGTGGCGGGAGGAACCGGCCGGCAATGAGGTCTATGCCACACATGGATGTCTCCATCGACGACTCGCGTGTTGTATCCGTAGTCCGTCGGGGTCTGGACTCTTCTCTCCTCCAGGGTGGGCGTCGGTGGAGGAGGAGGCCTCTTGATTGGGGCCGCGACCTCGGTATCGACCGGTGTGGGAGACACGGGTATCTTCGCACACGCGATTACCGTCGAGACCAGAAGGCTTACACCCAGCAGGAGACCTATCCCAAAGTATGTATTCGAGTTCATAGCTTCCCTCCGACTATTCTCTGCTCTTCGGAGGTAATGACGAACAGCGTCTCCAATTTGTTCCATTGAGGTCCGAAAGATTGACCTGGCGCTACTTTCTCCCTGCTGGTTGCAGGCAAGGCGACCCGCGCAGGG
>JAKZVY010000210.1:0-9012 GCA_047515825.1 Dehalococcoidia bacterium | reverse complement strand
ATGGTTGCGTGGTAGCATCTATTGGGTGCTCCTTGTTTCCGGGCGGTTTTCTGTTTCAAAACCATTATCCCAGATTCAGAGGAGCACCCTCTGCCTTCTTCAAGGGCTGTCCCCAAGGCCGTCCCTCGGTGGATTCGGGCTTAGTAAACGCCAAGTATCCATTGTCAACCGACGCCATAATAGAGACAACCTACTGAGTCTGCAATCAGTGGCGGCCTTCCAGACCCCACCCGGCCAATTCTCGAAATCAGCCCATGCGTCACTGCCGATAGACTGAGTGTCTGGCTAGGCTGTTGATAGCGGCGCGGTTGCCATGGCCAGAGAGAAGGCCCTGTCTCCACCCGGCTCCCAAGACCCAACCAAGCTCCCGTCGTCTCTGCGTGTGATTACATTGACGCGGTTTGCCGAGTGGGACGATACGACTTCATCCAAAGCATCGGAAACCTGTGTCTGAAGAGACTCTCCAACGAGGTAGCCCCGGATGCCCAGACGGCGATACGCAGTTATCACCTCAGCAAGTGAAACATCTCCGTCAGCCGGGACTTTGAACGGGACCCAGACGCCGTCTACGCCAGACTGCCGTGTCTCGGCATTGAGCGAGCGGAGCAGACTGTCGGACGATTGCGTTGTATCGAGAACGCCGAAGACTTTGGTCTCCGGGCCGATGTTCTGAGCGTGGTAAACGTCCTGCATGGTGGTTACGGATAGCTGGCCCGGCGCCACGGGTTCGCCTTGGTCGAGCGAGGCATAGGTCAAAACGCAGGACTCGTATCGAAGCGACAGGAGCCTGCTAATGAGTCCGTACTCGCCCATCGCGATTGCGATGGCTGGCATCGGCGACTCGGACAGGGCTTCCAAGACGCGGAGGCTGTCGAGGACGGACCCGGCCATTCCGGCCGTCTTGACCACGTCGGCTCCCTTCACGCCGAGGTCGCGGTGGAGTTGGCCCAAGTCAGCGGGCATCGCGCTGAAGTCATGCTGCGAGACGATCAGCCGCGTCTCCCCACGGTCGCCTATCAGTTGGACGGCGTCGTGCTCAATGTCCACGAACTCCGCTCCGAGGGAGATCGCTTCCAGCAGCGGCCTGACTCGCTCCTCCTCACCCCCACGAAAGCCGCCGCCCTCGCGTTCGGCGCGGTTGGTGACGATTACGGGACATGGTCGTTCGGCAAGAATGCGCGGCAGGTCATACTCGGGCATGAGGTCGAGCCGTAGCTCGGCGATGTCGGCCTGCTCGGAAACGTCGCGCAATGCCGAGATCGCATCGTCCGTGGAGTCGGGGGCCAGCGCCACACCGATCATGCGTCGCTGGTGTCCAGTGCCTGTCTTCTTGCCATTCATGGACTGATGGTAAGACGGCTGATTCTGGATTGCAACGATTTCTTGACACCGCCGCACGCCGAACCTACCATGAAGGTTGCCAATGCGCCGAGGTAGCTCAGTTGGTAGAGCACAGCGCTGAAAACGCTGGTGTCGTCAGTTCGATTCTGACCCTCGGCACCACGATTTCCATTCCTCTCACATGGCAGCCGAGCGGGAGTAGCTCAGTGGTAGAGCACTTCCTTGCCAAGGAAGGGGTCGGGGGTTCGAATCCCCTCTCCCGCTCCAGTGACTCCTCGAAAACCTCCGGTTGCAGAGTCACCCTAGCCTGCGCAGCGTCGTACCGCCGTCCCGTCCTCACCCCTCCAGACCCCGGCTGTCGCTGGAGTGACGATGTGCGGTTCAGGGATAATCGAAATGCATTGCCCCGTGTCTGGCTTCACTACCGCCTGGGTGTGACGGTCATGTAACATCTTTATTTATGGAAACCGTCGTACTGTGCCCGGGATGCGGACAGGAGAACCCAGCGGACCGGGAATACTGCCTGGCGTGCAGGAGCGGGCTGGAGCGTGGGGATCGGGTCACGGAAGAGGATGCACGGCTGTACTGGCTGCGCCGCCTGACAGACCTGCGCCGGCGGAGAATCGTCCGCTGGGGCGTGTGGGCGATCATCGCGGTCGCCGTCGGGCTATACCTGTATCTGGAAGTCATCAATCCGGTTCGAGTGGGGCCTCCAGCCTCCACCATCGGGGTCAGCGCCGCTCCCGGCGACTGGCCTATGTTCGCGCGAGGGCCGACGCACGCCGGATTTGCCGGAGACACGAACTTCGTTCCTGAGGGCACAGTGAAATGGCGCCTGGAGACCGACAAGCCGTTTCACTCTTCTCCGGCCGTGGTTGACGGCACACTGTACGCGAGCACGGGGGACTGGCGCGTCGTCGCGCTCGATACCAAGACCGGAGAACTCAAATGGGAGCACCATGTCACAGGGCCTGTGGACTCGTCGCCCGCTGTCACCGACTCCTTCGTTTACGTCGGTCTGCGCGACGGCAGGCTCCTGGCCCTTGACAGAGCGGACGGCTCACTTCAATGGGAGTTCGATACGGACGAGCCGGTTTACTCGTCCCCTACGGTACACGAGGGGATTCTGTACCTCGGATCGAGCAGTCGGAGAATGTTCTCACTTGACGCGGTCACGGGCGAGCAGAGATGGGAGTATCGCTCAAAGGGACGTGTGACTTCCGGCGCCGCGATACACTTGGACGTGATCGCATTTAACGCCCAGAACCAGCGCGTGTACATACTGGACCTGGCAACCGGCAGGCACAGGCTGGACATGCGGACGTCGGACACGTGGGGCGCGCCGTCTATCGATGAGGACTTTGTGTATGTCGCGGACAGCCGTGGGGTTTTGAGGGCGATAGACTGGTCTCAGCGTGAGCTTCCATTCGAGAAGACTGCCAGATTCATACGCGCGCAGCTCTTCTTCTGGGGATTCGTGAACACGCTCCCCCCGCACAAGGGCTTTAGGTGGGCCTACTTCAAGCGCGGCGCGAGGTTCATCGACACGCCCGCTCTCGGATTCGACATGGTGTACATCGGCTCGGACGCGGGCATCCTCCACGCCGTGGACCGTACCAACGGCGAGGTCAGATGGACTTTTAGTACCAAGGGGTCCATTTCGACGTCGCCGTCTATCTCAGGCAGCACGGTTTACGTTGGGGACGAAAGCGGCACCGTCTATGGGGTGGATGCGCTCACCGGGGAGTCGGTATGGAGTTTCGAGGCCGACAGCAGGATCATCTCCACTCCGGTTGTGGCGGACAACATGGTGTTTGTGGCAACTGAGGGCGGGACGTTGTACGCTATCCAGTAGAGTCAACGATACCTGAAGGAGGTCCGCCATGCCGACGAATGTGCCTCCACAGTACAGAGAGGCCGAAGACCGCTTCAGACAGGCCTCCACCGTCCAGGCGAAGATCGCCGCGATTCAAGAGATGCTGGCGATCATGCCCAAGCACAAGGGCACCGACCACCTGAAAGCTCAGCTCAGGTCGCGACTGTCCAAGCTGATGGAAGAGCTTGAGGGCGGTTCCTCCAAAGGGCCGAGCAGCGGCAGGACGGAGCCGTTCTCGATGCCCAAGGAGGGCGGGGGACGCGCCACGCTGATCGGGCCAACGAACGTCGGTAAGTCGCTCATGCTCAACCGCTCCACGGGCGCGAGGAGCAGGGTCGGGGCGTACGAGCTGAGCACGCAGGATCCCGTCCCCGGAATGTTGGGCTACCAAGACGTGCGCATCCAGCTCGTAGATACGCCGCCAATATCGAATCCGTCGACGCAGGGGAGGCTGTACGGGCTGCTCAGAAACACCGACGTGTTCGTCATAGTCGTTGACCTTTCTATGGACGCAGTGGCGCAGGTGCGGGAGGTGATGGCTTCGCTCAGGGAGTGGGACTTCAGGATGCTCCCGAAAGACGACAGGCCGACGGATGGCAAGCCGTGGCTCGACAAGCCGACCATCCTGGTCGGCAACAAGGCCGACATACCGGGCGCTCTCGACCAGTACCTGGAGCTGGAGGGTGCGTTCGCGGACCGCTATCCGGTGGTCATGGCCAGCGCTGAGGAGGACATCGGATTTGACGACCTCGCGCTGGAGATTTTCGAGGCGCTCAAGGTTATCCGCGTCTATACTAAGTCGCCGCGGGTGAAGCTGGAGGAGTATGAGCCATCCGAGCCGCTGGTGCTGCCGACGGGAGCGACGGTGATCGAGGCTGCGACCCAGCTTCACAAGGAGCTGAGCCAGGGTTTCAAGTACGCCGTTCTGTGGGGAGAGTCCAGCAAGTTCAGCGGCCAGCACGTTGGCCGCACTCACCGGCTCACCGACCGCGACATCATCGAACTGCACACCTAACCGTTTCCCAGATACCAGTTCACACGACGAGGTTTCAACTAGATGTCCGTATTCATATACGTCACCGCATCGGCAGATGACAAAGTCATCATCTTCAAACAGGTCCCGGACTCAGGAGCGCTGGAGAAGCTCGACGAGGTGGAAGCTCCGGGACGTCCCGCGCCAATGACCACCGACCCGGAGCGCCGGTTCCTGTACCTAGCTAGGAGAGACGCTAATCAACTGTCCACCTATCGAATCGATCACGAATCGGGGGGACTTCGCCTGCTCGGCGACGCGCCCCTCGAGTCGGATCCCTGTTTCATAGCGACCGACCGCACTGGGCGTTGGCTCCTGTCCGCCTACTACCTGGCGGGTCGGTGCGCGGTGCATCCGATAGGCGAGGATGGCGTCGTGCGGGCCCCGCCCTCCGAGTGGAGAGCGACGGGCGGCGGCGCGCACGCCATGCTGACCGACAGGTCGAACAGGTTCGCCTTCGTCCCGCACATAGGCGAAGGCAAAGGACCGAACACTATCTTCCAGTTCCTATTCGACGCGGACACCGGGAAGCTCACTCCGAACGATCCGCCGACCGTCCCTCAGGATGGCGAACTCGGCCCACGCCACTACTGCTTTCACCCATCACTGGACGTTCTCTACTTCTCGAATGAGCACGGATGCAGCGTTACGGCATACGACTTCAACGCCGATGCCGGAACGCTGTCGGCCTTTCAGACGGTCGAAACGCTGCCGCCCTTCTGGAACGGGACGAGCACATGCGCGCAGATCCAGATCAATCCGGCGGGAACCATGCTGTTCGCTCCGAACAGGGGCCATGACAGCATCGCCTGCTTCTCCATAGACACTGAGTCGGGCCGACTTTCGCGCACCGCCATAGTGCCCTCCGAGCCTGTGCCGCGCGCGCTGAGTCTCGATCCGGCGGGGCGGTTCATGTACTCTGCCGGGATGGACTCCGGGAACCTGGCGGCCTACCGCGTCAACGAGTCGTGGGGCGGACTGGACCGGATAGCCACGTACGAGGTCGGCCGGGTGCCGATGTGGGTGCTGCCGGTCGAGGTTTAGCAGAGATGCTCAAGCCTAACGCCTGACCTCTCCGGGATGCCTTGCCAGCAGGATGATGAACGTGCCGATGAAGCCCAGTACCGAGAACGCGGCGAAGGGGATGAGGTAGCTCTGTTTCAGGTCGAACATGAACCCCGCGAACAGCGGCGCGATGATCATCGCGATGTTCGACGGCACCATGTTCATTCCCAGAATCGAGCCGAAGTGCTTTCTTCCGAAGAAGTCTCCCAGGATCGCCGTCAGCAGCGGGACCCGTCCGCCGAACCCGGCTCCCCACAGTATCGCGAACAGCAACGCCATCGGCAGGCTATCGGACACCGCGATGATGGCGACGGCTGCCGCCTGCATTAACATGCACACGAACAGCACAGCTCTCTTCGAAGTACGGTCTGCCAGGTATCCGGCCACGAATCCGCTCGGCAGGGCCATCATGGTGTAGAACATCACCACGAAGTTCGCGGTGATCAGCGATAGCCCGGAGTCTACCAGCTTCGGAACGAGATGGACCGACAGCGACACGATCGAGACCACCGACGTAGTCCGGGAGACCGCGATCACCCAGAAGGCGGCACTTCTCACCGCCTCGCGCAGTGTCACGTCCCGCGAGTCCGCCGCGTCGTCCGCCCGGGACGACGTCCCCGCGACACCCGATGTGAACGCAGGCTGGCCGTCCGGGAGGAGGCCGTACTCTTCCGGACGGTTCCTTATGAGCCGAGACGCCGGAATAGCGACCACAATCAAGACGATCCCGATTCCGAGCAGGGTCTGCCTGAATCCGTGCGACTCTATTCCCCACGCCATTACCGGAACGAGGAAGCCCCCAAACTGGATCCCGGACACCGCGAACGCCATAGCCATCGCTCGCTTGCGGATGAACCAGTTGTTCACCAACGTGACCACGGCGATCCAGCCGCCGATCCCGGAACCGAGTGAGATCGCCAGGTATGCCAGGTAGAACTGAAACACGTCCTGGATCTGGGAGTAGAGGACGAACGCGAGGCCCATGGCAATGTAGCCGATGGATACCATCGTGCGCGTGCCGAACCTATCGACGAGGAAGCCTTCCAGCGGTCCCAGCAGCGCGCCCTCGGCGCGCGAGAGGGAGAAGGCGCCTGACAGCGTCGTGCGGCTCCAACCGAAGTTGCGCTCCAGCGCGACGAAGAAAGTGCCCGTGCCCTGGAAAACCGTGGTCGACATGAGCATCAGCATGAAGCTGCTGATGCCGATCAGATACCAACCATAGAAGATGTTTGCGGGGCGTCGGAGTTTGGGCAAGTCGGGGCTTTTGGACTCTCAGATTCGGGGCACGCCAAAGTGTAGCAGACTCTTTGCGGCCAAATGAACCAAGATGCAGCGGCTGTTGGAGTTTCCTGTTTGCCCTCTCAACTTGCCCAACGTATAATCTTGGCGGCGTCTTACACGGGCGGACGCGACGGATCGATACGATAAAAGGATTTCAAAATGGACCTCACGCTCAACGAATTTCAGACGATGCTCCAGACCTCCGCGCGGGAGTTTATGGAAGACCAGCTACCGAAATCGCGCGTATTGGAGATAGACGACAGCGAGTCGGGCTTCGACCCGAATCTGTGGGAGCAAATGTCTGAGCTGGGATGGCCGTCTCTGACAGTTCCCGAAGAGTACGGCGGACTCGGCCAGGGCTGGGTCGACCTCGGCGTCGTCTCTGAAGTCATGGGCTACTACGCGTGTCCCAGCCCGCTGCTGTCTTCGGCGGTTTTGTCCGCGCAGGCGGTGCTCGCGGCGGGTTCTGAGGAGCAGAAGCAGGCGATTCTTCCCGGCATAGCGACAGGACAGCAGATTTTCGCGCTCGCATACACCGAGCCTGAGTACTCGTGGTCGCCCGGATCGGTAAAGCTCCAGGCCATCGAGAGCGACGGTGGCTACGTCCTGAACGGCACGAAGCTGTTTATCCCGGACGCCAACGTCGCGGACCGTATCTTGGTGGTGGCGCGGACGTCCAGCGGAGGCTCGCCTAAAGACGGCCTCAGCCTGATGGCGGTTAACCGGACGGCTCCCGGCGTTTCGGTCCGCGTGATGGACGGCTGGATAGGCCCCAAGGCGTGCGAGGTCAACTTCGACAACGTGGAGGTTGGCGCTGCGGACGTTTTGGGAGAGCCTGGGAGCGCGTGGGGAGCGATCGAGTCGGCGATGGACAGGGCGACGGCGGTGCTGTGCGCGTTCATGGCCGGAGGCGCGCAGGCGGTGTACGACATGACGCGGGAGTACAGCCAGACTCGCATAGCCTTCGGCGTACCCATCGGCACCTTTCAGCGGGTCCAGGACCACGTGATCGACGCCCTTACGGACGCCGACTCAGCGAAGTGGACGGCGTTCGAGGCGCTATGGCAGCTCGACGAGGATATGGACGACGCGCCAGTGGGCGTGTCCACGGCGAAGGCGGTGGTCAGCCTCGGATTTCCGAGGGCATGCGACGCCGCGCACCACGTACACGCGGGCATCGGGGCGGACCTCGAGTACGGCCTCACCCAGTACACCAAGCGGGCACGCACTCTTCAGCACTACCTCGGAGACCACGTTTATCACAAGGCTCGAATGGCGAAGCTGATGAAGTTGTCGGGATAGAGAACCGTCATGACAACTCAGATCGGACAGCCCCCCCGCCTGTTCAACGTGGACGAATACCACGCGATGGCAGAGGCGGGCATCCTGGAAGAGGATGAGCACCTGCAACTGCTGGGTGGCAGGATAGTTTACACGTATGCGGATAAGCCGCGCCTGTTCAACGTGGACGAGTACTACGCGATGGCCGAGGCCGGTATACTGGCCCCGGAAGAGCGTGTCGAACTGCTGGACGGAGAGGTCGTCGCAATGTCCCCAATTGGAGATGTCCACGCTTACTCGGTCGATGAGGCGGTGTATCTGTTCACTATCCAACTCGGCGAGCGAGCGCGTGTCCGATCTCAGAATCCCGTTCGACTTGCGAGTAACAGGGAGTTCCAGCCCGATGTATCGATTTTAAGGTGGCGGGAAGACAAGTACCTGTCCGGCCACCCCGTGCCGGAAGACGTCCTGTTGCTACTGGAAGTCTCGGACTCCACGCTGGATTATGACCGGAACGTGAAGCTCGCCATCTATGCCGAAGCTGAAATCCCCGAAACTTGGATAGCAAACATTCCCGACCAGGTTGTGGAGGTCGATACCCTCCCATCCGATGGGGTGTATCAGATGCGGCAGGTCTTTAGCGTAGGGGAGAGTGTGATCCCACTGGCGTTCCCGGACGTATCTCTGCCGGTAAGCCGGATTGTTCCGGGCTGATCCCCAAAGACCGCTCAGTTGAACAGGAGAGGCCCCACGTGACTGATTTAGGCAGTATCAAGGCGCTGACATTCGACATCGGCGGCACGGTGTTCGACTGGCGCGGCACCATCGAGAACGAGGTCCGTCGGTTGTCTGAAGCCAGGGGCGCGGACGTGGATGTTCGACAGTTCACAACCGACTGGCGCAGAGGCATGTTCGCGATGCTGGCGCGCGTCAGGACGGGCGAGCTTCCCTGGATGAATGCGGACCAGCTTCACCGCCGGATGCTCGACGACGCGCTGGCGGTGCATACCGGGCTGGAGCTTACCAGCGCAGAGCGCGACGATCTGAACGAGGTGTGGCACAGACTGAGGGCGTGGCCGGACGCCGCAGACGCGATTCGCAGGCTTCGCAGCCGCTACAAAGTTGTCGTGCTGAC
>JAKZVY010000209.1:0-5270 GCA_047515825.1 Dehalococcoidia bacterium | reverse complement strand
ACCGAGAAGGACTCCGAAGGGTTCCGGATGCGGTCTGACGGCAAGGGACGCCTGGTCATAGAGATGCAGACGTACCTGTCGTTCATGAACTTCACCGAGCTGGGCGAGATGGTCAAAGAGCACTGGCGCGACATCGGAGTCGACGTCAAGCAGCTTGAGCGCAACCTCGCCTACCAGCGCACAGCCGGCAACGAGCACCAGATCCACGCCGAAGTCACCTGGGGCGCCGAGGACATGTACGGACACAGCATCGTCTTCTTCCCAAGCTCCAGCAGCTCGTGCTTCGGGCCTGAGTACGGCGCTTGGCTCCAGAGTGGCAGTGAGCTCGGCAAGGAGCCGACCGGCGACCACGCTCCGCTCGCCAGAGTCTATGAGCTCTACCGCAAAGGCATGTCCTTGCCCGACAAGGCCCGCGCCGAAACCGGCAAGGAGCTCTGGAGGATCGTCCTCGACCAGGTGTGCGGAATCGGCACCGTCGGGCAGACTCCTGCCATCCAGGGCGTGAGGGTCGTCAGCAACAACCTCGGCAACGCCGCTGCAAGGCACATCAACAGCGCCGCCAAAGACAATCCGGCGGCGTCCCACCCCGAGCAGTACTACTTCAAGTGCCTGCCCGATCGTGACGGCTCCTGTCCGTAGAGACGCCGTAGACAGCCTCTAATGAGGCCCCGGGCGCCCTTACGGCGCCCTGGTTTCTCCTCACGCCCTTTACCCGTCCCTCAATTCCCCCATCAGCCCCTCATACTCCACCCGGTCCACCGGAATATCCACCATCTTGCCCCTGTGCCCCGACAGAGTGACCGCCGCCACAATCTCCTGCGACCTCAGCCCGTCCTCTCCTGTAATCGCCGGCTCCCTGTCCTCGATGATCGCTCTGGCGAAGTCGTCAATAGCGGGCGCGTGCGTCCTGGACCCAGGCCCCGCCTCGAATGTCTCAGACCTCACTCCCGGACTGCTGAACGCGACCGACCTATCCTGGTCGATAAAGTCCTGCACCGGAACATCCAGCCGGTGGAGCGTCACGTTCCAGTCGTCCATCACAATCCCACCGTTCTCCCCCCAGATCTCCAGCCGCTGGTGATTCGGGGCCTGAGAAGTGCTGCAATGAAGCGTCCCCTGCCCGCCTCCGTCATACTGGAGAAGCGCCGTCGAAAAGTCCTCGACCTCGATACTGTGCCTGAGAGTGCCAACGACCCCGAACACGCTCCGCGGCATCCCACCAAGCCACTGGAGCAGATCGATAGCGTGTATCCCCTGATTCAGCAGCGCGCCACCGCCCTCATTCTGCCAGGTGCCGCGCCAGTCGAGACAGTCGTAGTAGTCCTGGCTGCGGATCATCGCAGAGGTCATCGACGTGCGATAGACCTTCCCGATTGCCCCGCTGCCGATTAGCTCCCGCATCATCACGGCCTCTGGCCGAAACCTCTGGTTGAAGAGCACACCCAGCTTCACTCCGGCGTCACGGCACGCATCAATCATCGCGTCCGCCTCAGACGGCGTGACACCCATCGGCTTCTCCGTCAGAACGTGCTTGCCCGCCTCAGCAGCCCGCCTCGTGATCTCCCCATGAGACGGATGCGGCGTCGCAATGACAATTGCATCCACCCGATCGTCCGCGAGCGCGTCATTGAGCGTCGGATACGCAATCGTATCCAGCTCCCGCGCCTGCGTTCTGAGCGGCCCCTGACGACGCGCGGTAATTCCAACCAGCGTGCAGCTATCGAGCCGATTGATCGCATCTATGTGAACCCGCCCGATAATACCCGTAGAGCCTACGACGGCCAGTCCTACCTTATCCAATCAAAACCTCCCTAACCGTACATTTGAGCCAGAGCACTTGCATGTGCTATAACGTTAAAGACAGGGTACACCCGCAACCTCTCCCAACCCAAAGGACATCCAAATGAAACTATCCCAAAACACATCCTTACTCTCATCCCCTTCCCGACCGGCCGAGGGCCGACGACGCCCAGGCCTTCCGCTCACTAACTGGTGGATCCTCACACTTCTTGTAGCCTCTTCCATACTCGTAATGGTCGCCTGCTCAGGCGATACCGAGCCTACTTCCACCCCGCAGCCCACGCCAACTACCCAGCCTGATCCAACCGCGCAGCCCGCACCCACAGCCCAGCCCACGCCCACGGTCGCGCAACCTACCCCAACGGCCCAACCTACACCCACCGCGCAACCCACTCCCACTGCCCAGCCCACTCCGACGGTGCAGCCGACCCCCACCACGCAGCCCACGCCAACAGACGAGACCGGCACCATCGACCGGCTCAAGAAAAATGCCGATGGGTTCGAGTACGCCATCGGAAAGCAGGGCGGGACCCTGACCTTGGCCACCATCTCCGAGCCGCTCACATTCAACCTCGCCATCTCTACCGACGCCTCGTCGTCTGGTGTCTTGGGTCACCTCTTCGAGGGACTGACCGAGACCTCGTGGCTGACCGACCAAGTGGAACCCGCACTTGCGGGGTCATGGGAGCGTTCCGAAGACGGCCTGACGTGGACGTTCCATCTCCGCAAAGACGTAACCTGGCACGACGGGCAGCCATTCACCGCCCACGACGTGGAGTTCACCTTCAACCGCATCATCTACAACCACGACATTCCGGCCAGTAGTCGCCCGTCGTTCCGCTTCCGCTTCCTGAACGAGGCGACCGGCCAGTGGGAGGAGGCGCCTATGACCGTCACCGCGCTGGACGACTACACTGTCCAGTGTGTCCTTCCCCTGCCCTTCGCTCCTTTCCTCCGCTCCATGGGCACCGCGATCTATCCGAAGCACATCCTCGAAAAGCACGTCGACGACGGCGCCTTCACCTCCACCTGGGACATTGATACGGACCCCGCCGAGATCATAGGCACCGGACCCTTCACTATCGGAAGCTACGAACCCGGCGAGCGCGTCGGCATGCTGCGCAACCCTGGCTACTGGCTCGAGGACGACGCTGGCAACAACCTGCCCTACCTCGACGAAGTCATTCACGCGATCGTCCCCGATCTCGAGGCCGAGCTGAACAAGTTCCTGGCCGGAGAGGCGGACGTCCACGGCGTTCTGGGCGAGGAGTTCGCACAGCTCGAACCGCTCCAGGAAGAAGGCAACTTCACGATCTACAAACGAGGCCCGGGTTTCGGGACCACGTTCATGGGATTCAACGTGAACCCCGGGGTGAACCCGGACACCGGCGAGGTCTATCTCGACCCCATGAAGCTGGAGTGGTTCCAAAACAAGCAGTTCCGTCAGGCCGTCGCGCACACCATCGACAAGAGCGCGATAATCGACGACGTTCAGCACGGTCTCGGCTACCCGCAGTGGTCATCGGTAAGCCCGGCGGCTGGCGACTTTCACAACCCGGACATCCGAAAGTACGAGTACGACCTCGACAAGGCCAACGAAATCCTCGACAGCCTCGGCTGGACCGACTCCGACGGCGACGGTATCCGCGAAGACAGCGAGGGCAACCCGATCGAGTTCTCGCTGGTGACCAACACTGGCAACAGCGTGCGCGAAAGGGTCGGCACGATAGTCAGCCAGGGCATGGAGGACATCGACCTCGACGTGGACTACAAGCTCATCGAGTTCGGCGACCTCGTCTCCCAGCTAACCCGATCCTACAACTGGGAGGCCATGATCATCGGCTTCACCGGCGGTTCCGACCCCTACGGCGGCATCAGTTTCTGGCACAGCGGCGAAGGTCTCCACCTGTGGAACCCCAACCAGCCGCAGCCGGCGACCGAGTGGGAAGCCGAAATCGACGAGCTGTACATCATGGGCAGCCAGGAGATGGATCACGACAAGCGCGTGGAGCACTACCACCGCGCCCAGGAAGTCGCCGCCGAAAACGTGCCCGTCATCTACACCACCCTATCCGAAAGACTCAGCGCGATCCGAAACGTCTTCGGCAACACCACTGCCACCCTCTACGGCATCTGGGACACCCGATACCTCTACCGAACCGACCAGTAGCACAACATATAACAGGACATTTCAAATGACAGACTGCCCGCACATTCACGAACAATACGCAGGACTCCAGCCATCCAACCGGCTCCTCGCATCCGCCGCCCGCGTCCCCCGGTCCGCCCACAACTCCCTCGGATACCTCCGAACGGACAGCCATAGACGCAGGCTCTTCAAGGGCCTCAAGCTCGTCCCTGTCGAAGGCCCGGAGGATGAGCCTGCCTTGAACACGGTCGAAGCGGGGGCCCAAGGGGCCCGAGGGGCAGGAATGATTTTCTTGAAAGTGCCCCCGAGCTCAAAGCTACGCCGAATTCCCCGCAGCTTTGACGAGGCCCAAGGGGCCCGAGGGGCAGGGTTTTTGAAAAAACTTTCCACCCCAGCAAGTAACTGACTCAACTAAGTTGATGCAGGCCAATTCAATCCCGGGCAATCTCCACCCACACCGAAGCATCAGAGTCTGTTTCAGTTTTGTAGGTGTGTGGCGCTCGGCAAGCTACACCGTCATTTCCCTGAAAATAGACCGTGCCCCAACCATTCCGACCGGCCCACACTGTCATTCCGACCGCAGGGAGGAATCTAAAATCCACGCCCTCAGACAGCCCGCCTAACCCGTACCTGCCGTTCCCGGACCGCCGCCATTTTCATCTTCCATGGTGCCGGTGGCAACCGGCATGGCTAATTATTATGAATAGAGAAGGCAGACCCACACTGTCATTCCCGCGAAAGCGGGAATCCACAGGGGTGAGGGGAGGGCCCCGCCATTTTCATCCCTCTTATGGCCTTCACAAGGCCATGTCGACTACTATGAAAAGAGAAGGCAGACCTACACCGTCATTCCCGCGAAAGCGGGAATCCACGGGGACAGCGGGGCACCCAACCTTACGTTACTTGTGTGTGTTGAGAACGCCGACGATGCTCACACGATGAGGAGCATGAGATTGAACCTGAATAACGGCATGAGGCCAGTGCATCCGGGAGAGATACTAGCCGAAGAACTCGAAGAACTTGGTATGTCCGCCAGTGCCTTAGCAAAAGCGCTGGACGTCCCCACCAACCGGATCACTGCGATCCTGAAAGGTCAGCGGGGAATGACCGCCAACACCGCCCTGCGCTTGTCCCGCTACTTCGGCACGACGCCCCAACTGTGGCTGAACCTCCAGAAAACGTTTGAGCTGCGCGTGGCAGAAATCGAGTTCGGCAAGGAAATTGAGGAACGCATACAACCCCGGCCGCCGCCACAGCCTGTCGCCAGCCGTACTCAGTGACCGATGGGTGTCCATCCCTGTATAATTGAATGTAGAATGCC
>JAKZVY010000208.1:0-9238 GCA_047515825.1 Dehalococcoidia bacterium | reverse complement strand
GGCGTACTCCGCGCGCTCCTCGGCAGTCGAGTGTGGGCCGATCAACATTCCGTATCCACCGGACTCGCCGACACGCTTGACCACCAGGTCCTGAAGGTTGTCCAGTGTGTACTCCATGTCTTCAGGCCTGCGACACAGGTGGGTCTCGACGTTGGCCAGCAGCGGCTCCTCGCCCAGGTAGTACCTGATCATGTCCGGCACGTAGGCATAGACGCTCTTGTCGTCGGCCACCCCTGTCCCGGGCGCGTTTACGAGGGACACGTTTCCGAGCTTGTAGGCCTCCATCAGCCCGGCTACGCCGAGCATGGAGTCCGTTTGGAACACTATGGGATCTATGAAGTCGTCGTCCACGCGCCTGTAGATGACGTCGACACGCTGAAGGCCGGCGGTGGTGCGCATGAAGACGAAGCTGTTGTTCACCAGCAGGTCCTGTCCCTCGACCAACTCGGCGCCAAGCTCGTGGGCAAGGAACATGTGCTCGTAGAAGGCTGAGTTGTACACCCCTGGCGTGAGCAGTGCGATCGACGGGTCCGGACGTCCCTCCGGCGCCAGCTCCCGCAGGGTCTCCAGCAGAGCACGACCGTAGTGCTCGACCTCCTTCACGCGCGAGCTTCGGTACAGGCGGCGCAGGCTTGACTTGGTCGCGCTCCTGTTCGCCAGCATGTAGGACACGCCCGAGGGTACGCGCAGGTTGTCCTCGAGCACCCGAAAGCCGTCGTTAGTGCGCACCAGGTCGGTGCCGCAGATGCCGACCCAAGTTCCGTGGGGCGCCGAGAAGCCGCGCATCTCCAGGCGGTACTGCGGACAGCCATATACCATCTCGGCTGGAATCACGCCGTCGGCGATGATGCGCGCCTCGCCATAGACGTCGTCCAGGAATCGGTTCAGGGCGCTTATGCGCTGGGTCAGCCCGGCCTCCAGGTCCTGCCAGTCAGAGGCCGACATCACCCTTGGCAGGCAGTCGATCGGTATTATGCGCTCGTCCGCCTCGTCGTCCCCATAGACCGTAAACGTGATGCCCTCGTTGGAGAAAGAGCGTGTGACTCTCTCCTGGATGTTGGCGAGACCTTCAGGTGAGAACTCGATCAGAGTCTCGTATAGCTGCCCGCAATGCTCCCTGGGAGTACCGTCGGGCAGGAACATCTCGTCGTATATGGACGGATCGAGATCGTAGCTGTCAAAGTCCATGGAAGACCGGCCGCTTTCGTGTGACTCGCCGCGTCGGGCCCGAAATCAGGCCCGTTCCCACACAGCATTCGGATTTTAACCCACGACAGTCTATAAGAATAGTCTGGTCAATGGATGATAAACAGTGTCAATTTGTACGCCGAATTGGCTGAGAGAAAGGCGTTGCTTCACGCTGTCGGACATCCCCACGGCACACAGCCTGTGGCGGGAACGCGACATAGACCTCGGCGTCAGACTGATGAACTGACTCAAGTTCTCATGGACTGCCAACTGCCCATATACAACAAAGGGAGGGCCCGCCATTGGAGACAGGCCCTCCCCCTGATTGTTGGTCCGCGTTTAGACGCGGCTACTGCTGAGTGTAGCTACTCGGTCGGCCATCCGTCTGGAATCTCGTTGGCCATCAGCGCGGTGTCGATTGCGGCAGCGGCCTCGGGAGTCACCCATTCGCTCCAGACGTCGACGTTGCTATTGAGCCACCACAGAGCGGAGTCGTTCGCCGTAGCCTCCATGTTTTCACTCTGCCAGGCGGCGACGATCTTGTACCGGTCGATGTCGAATCCCCAGTTGCGCAGCATGGAGACTACGTCCGGAGCGCGGGACAGCAGGTCCGGACCCACTGCGATCAGGATGGTCGCGTCCTCGTAGGCGCACGCCTTGGTCGTGAACCAGCACTGGGCGGTGTAGGCTGGCTCTTCGAGCCGTACCAGGTCCAGCAGCAGCGGCGGATCGTTGGTGCCCCACTGGTAGCCGAGCCAGGGCTCCATCTTCTCGTACGCGCCGTAGAGATCGGCGTTCGAGGCGGCTCCGTCGCCGGGATTGATGACATGTACGTGATCGTCCAGGCCATAGCCCGTGATCTGAGCCGCGTTCACCCCCTCACATGCCCAGCCGATTACGCAGGACACGAGGCGCGCCTTGCCGCCGGTCTCGGCGGAGGCGAACAGCATCTTGTACTGATCGTCCTTGAGGTCATCGACGCTGTCCAGATCAGGGTACTGCTCCTGTAGATAGGCGGGTATGACGAACGCAGACTGCCAGTCTTTGCCGAGGCTCTCGCCCACCGCGACGACCTGGCCCTCTGTCTGGGCCTCCATCCATGCCTCATTCTGGTTTGGCAGCCATATCTCCATGGTTACGTGAGTATCGCCTGCTCGCAGACCGTTGAACAAGGGCAACGTGGCCCCGAAGACCACGTCGGTCGGGTAGCCGTAACCCTTCTCGACGATGTACTGGGCGATCCGGTTCTGCACCTGCGCGCTGGTCCAGTTCAGGTCCGAGAAGATGATGGTCTCTCTGTCCTCCATCTCCATCATCATGTCACGCTCTTCCAGCGCCTTCATGACTATGGTTGCCACCTGGCCTTCAGTCAGGGCGTCCTGGGATCCCTCCGTGAGGATGTTCTTCACGTCCTCGGCGGAGAGGGATCCTTCACTGGCCATCATGACCGCGGAAGAGACTGCCTTGTCCATGTCCGCGCTGGTTATCATATTGGCCTGGGATTCCATAACCGCTTTCGAGATCGCAGACTCGACGTCGGAGCTCGTTATCGAGTCGGCTGTGGCGGCCATGACGGCGCTTTCCACCATCGTTCTGATCTCCTCAGCCGATGCGCCCTCCATCGCGGCGCCTTCCACGGCGCTCTGCACCATCGACCGGATCTCCGATGCCGATACCTGCTCCTGAGGCGCGGGCATCGCGGATTCGACCATCGACTTGATCTCAGTGGCCGACACTTGCTCCGGAGCATCGGGCATCGCGGATTCGACCATGGACATGATCTCCTCAGCCGAAACCTGCTGCTGGGGCTCAGGCGCAGCCTGTGACATTGCCTCAGCCACGATGTTGCGCATCTGGGCCTCGGAAATCGCCGGCTCCGCAGGTTCAGATGAACATGCGACTGCCGCGACCGCGATGGTCGCCAACAGCGCTCCTATTAGCATTACAGTTCTGATACTCATCTCTCTCTGTCCTTTCGCTTAGGCCTGCACTCTGCCCTTTAATATACTCATAGCTTCGTCATTCGGATTGGTATGGCCTGCAATTATACGTGTACGCAGGCGGGATACGCTAACCGACGCTGAGTGCGTCCTGTCGTTTGCGGGCCACGGACTGGGTGAGCCGGTCGATGATGATTGCCAGACACACGATGGCCACGCCCGCGATCGCGCCGTTGCCCGGCTGGTTCTTCTGTAGCGCCCTGAGCACGTTGTCTCCCAGACCTCCCGCGGCGACCATGCTGGCGATGGTCACCATCGCCAACGCCATCATGGTGGTCTGGTTGATGCCTGCCATGATCGTGGGCAGCGCCATCGGGATTTGCACCTTTGTCAGTAGCTGGAAGGGCGTGGTGCCGAATGAGCGAGCCGCCTCAACGGCCTCTGCCGATACCTGCCTGATGCCCAGGTTGGTGAGCCGGATCACCGGCGGAACGGCGTAGATAATCGTTGCGAAAACCCCCGCTGGAGCTCCCAGTCCGAAGAACAGCACTCCGGGAAGCAGGTACACGAAGCTGGGCATGGTCTGCATCGCGTCCAGGATCGGGCGCATGATGTTGTCGGCGAGCCGGCTGCGGGCTGCCAGCACCCCAAGCGGAAGTCCAATCGACACAGAGATGACAACGGAAACGACCATCAGCGCAATCGTGTCCAGGGTGTTCTCCCAAAGTCCCATGAATCCCACGAACAGCAGCGCGGCCGTGGTGAACCCGAGCAGGGACCAGCGTCCGACCGCGAAAGACAGCAGGGCCAGCCCTACCACCATGACCGGCCACGGCGCCCACTTCAGCACGTCTTCGATGAAGACCAGCGCATACTTCACACCGTCGCTCAGACCGTTGAACAGCCAATCGGCCTCAACTACGAGCCAGTCCACGGCCTCGTCTATGGCGTTGCCGGTGACCTGTCGCACGGTCTTTGTGAGCGTGACCGAGCCTCCGCCGGAAGTCGAGACCTCAGAAGTCGACACCGTCGTGGGAAACTCCATTCCCGGCCCCCACGCCAGGAGGCAGATCACCAGCACTACGAGCATCACTCCCAGTCCTGCCAACCAGGCCGTCCTGGTTGAAAGGTCGGGCGACGGGAGGCTCGTGAACAGTGCGCCAGTGCCTGACTGAGAATCTTCTAACTGCGCCATGTCAATCCTCCCGGTCGTCGCTGGCTGTCCGCTAAATGGGCGCGTCGGAGCGTATTGCCCCGATCGTGGTGACGTCTTGTACGAACTCTGCAACGTAATCGTCGGCGGGCGCAGAGATGATCTCGACGGGCGATCCCATCTGGACTATCTCTCCGTCCCGCATGATGGCTATGCGGTCGCCTATCTTCAGCGCCTCGTTCAGGTCGTGGGTTATGAACACTATGGTCTTGTGGACCTCCATCTGGAGGGTGGTCAGCTCGTCCTGCATCCCCCGCCTTATCAGCGGGTCGAGACCGCTGAACGGCTCATCCATAAGCAGCACTTCAGGATCCACAGCGAGCGCCCTCGCCAGGCCCACACGCTGCTGCATTCCACCGCTCATCTCTCTGGGGTAGTAGTCCTCCCAACCGTCGAGTCCGACGGTCTTGATCGCGGTGGTCGCCGCTGCGTATCGCTCCTCTTTTTCAGCGCCCTGTATCTCGAGGCCGAACGCGACGTTGTCGATCACCCGTCGGTGTGGAAGCAGCCCGTAGTGCTGGAACACCATCGCCACCTTGTGACGCCGGAACTCGATCATCTGCTCGGGGGTGTACTCGAGGATGTCTTGGCCGTCGAACAGCACCCGCCCCTGGGTCGCTTCGATCAGCCTTGTCAGACAGCGAACGAGGGTCGACTTGCCGCTGCCCGAAAGCCCCATGACTACGAATACCTCGCCAGGGGCGACGTTGAAAGTGACGTTGCGAAGCGCGACCACCAGGCCCATTTCGTCCTGGATCTCCGTCCGGCTCTTGGTGGCGTATTCAGGGTCTGTGGCTCGTTCCGGCTGGTCCCCGAACACCTTCCACAGGCCTTCTACTGTGATCTGTTGATTTTGAGAAATCATTGTAGGGTCAACTTGCGCCGCGTGATATGGTGGGGGGGATTCAATTGTAGCGGACACCAAAGCCTCGTCCAATCGGTCATTCCTGTGAAAACGGAGGCAGAAAATTCCTAGACCGATCTATGGGCAACACTGGACAATGGTATCATCTTGCGTGAAGTTGAACCATGCATAATCTGAGATTTGCTCGCACGGCTCTATCTTGCGAGGGACGGCTTCCCGGAATCCGCTATCTGTAGGGACTCCAGTTCCGAAATGGGAATATGGCAATTGATATAGTGATTGCCCCCGTTGGGTCCGCTTTGTCTGGGTGGCGGTGTTGTGTCGCAGATCTCCCCGATCTTCCTGGGGCACCTTCCCGCGAAGAAGCAACCTGTGAAGGCTCCGCGAAGTGTCGGCACTGAGCCTTCGAGCCTGATATGAGTCGGCTCTGAGTCCGGGTCCGGCACCGGCGCGGCGGACAGCAGCGCCTCGGTGTACGGATGCGACGGTACGCTCAGTACGGCCTTCGATGGCCCATACTCGGCCACGTGACCCGCGTACAGCACCAGGATGTCGTCTGAGATGTAGCGCACGACTCCGAGATCGTGAGTGATGAACACGTAGGAATTGCCCGTATCTCGCTGGTGTTCTTCGAGCAGGTTGAGCACCTGTGCCTGGACGGAGACGTCCAAGGCGGAGACCGCTTCGTCCGCAACCACAAGGTCTGGGTTCGCTGCGAATGCGCTCGCAAGCGCCACTCGCTGCTGCTGACCGCCGCTGAGCTCCGTGGGTTGGCGGTCGAGGAACGTCGGATCTAGCCCGACGGCTTCCATAAGCTCCTCTGCGCGCTCGTTGCTCTCCTGCCTGTTCAGTCCGGCGAACTTGCGCAGCGCCCTGACAATCGTATGTCCCACCGGGAGCTTGGGATTGAGTGACGCCGTGGGATTCTGGAATACCATCCGCATTGCGGCGCGTTGGTCTTCAGTCCGGTCGTGCACGTCGCTTTCGAGTTCGTTTCCGTGCAGTTCGAGCGCGCCGCGGTCTTTCGGCTCAAGTCCGACTATGGCCCTCGCGGCCGTGCTCTTTCCTGAGCCGCTTTCGCCGACGATTCCTATTGTCCTGCCGCTCCCGACCTTCATGTCCACGTCCACCAGCGCGCGGACGGGCCTGGCAACCGGGGGGCCGAACAGGATGTACTTCCTGCGACCGCCTCCATAGAACTTGCGCAGCCCATTTACGTTGAGGACTGGTCTGTCGTCCTGCTCCTGGGGCTTCTCCACGCGCGCCAGCGCCTCTCCCCAGATGTCCGCCCTGACGTCTTGATGGAAGAAGCACCTGGACAGATGACCTCTTCCCGCGTCCACCAATGGTGGGGACTGCGAGGTGCACGAGTCCTGGGCGAGTGGACAGCGGGGCGCGAACAGGCACTCTTCCGACTGCTCAGCCTGTGCGTCGAACACGGTCCCTGGGATGCTGCTCAGCTGGCGTTCGACGCCATCGTCCTCCGGTGGCTGCGGAACGCACGAGAGCAGCCCGGCGGTGTACGGGTGACTGGGGTTCTTGAAGATCTCCCGGACTGGAGCCTGCTCGACGATTTCACCGGCGTACATGACTGCGACACGGTCTGCGACGCGCGCTATCACGCCCAGGTTGTGACTGACGAACAGGATGCCCGCGTTGACGCGGTCCTTCAACTCGACGATAAGGTCCAGTATGGTGGCCTCTGTGGTCACGTCCAGACCTGTCGTAGGCTCGTCCATTATCAGCAGGTCCGGGTCGCAGGCGAGCGCCATGGCGATTACCACACGCTGTTGCTGACCGCCGCTGAGCTCGTGGGGGTAGCGCCTGCCGATTCGGTCTGGGTCGGCCAAGCCGACGCTCTCGAACAACTCCACGCTCCTGGCCCGTGCGGCGCCCGAGTCAATGTCCAGGTGCTGAAGCAGCACCTCTTCGACCTGTGGGCCGACCCGCATCGACGGGTTGAGCGAAGTCACGGGGTCCTGATAGACCATCGCGATGCGATTGCCCCTCAACTCCATGATCTCCCCTGACGACAGCGACGTGATGTCCACGCCCTCGAAACGCACGGCCCCATCGACCTGTGCAGTGCCGGGAAGGTAGCCCATCATGGCGAACGCTACGGTTGACTTGCCGCATCCAGACTCACCGACCAGTCCGAGAACCTCGCCTCTGGTGATTTCAAGTGACGCATCCCTGACCGCGCGGAACGTGCCGTTCGGGCTGTAGAAGGTTACAGCGAGGTCTTCGACCTGCATGAGCGGGGCATCTGGATGAAGCGCTTGGGCCATGGTCTATCGGTCTCCGGTCTCCGGCAGGTTCTGCGCCTGGCGTATTCCGTCTGCAAGCAGGTTGATACCGACCACCAACGAGGCCATGGCGATACCCGGCGCAAGCGATGCCCAGGGAGCTACGTCAAGAATAATGGCGTTCTCGCTGACCATCTTCCCCCAGTCCGGTTCGGGCGGCTGTACTCCCAGGCCCAGGAATCCGAGCCCTGCGGTGAGCAGCAGCGCGAAGCTCAGGCGTATCGTGGCCTCCACGCCAACCACCGGAAGCACGTTCGGGAGCACCTCGCGGAACATGATGTACAGCGTAGGTTCACCCCTCAGCCGCGCGCTCTGAACGAACTCCAGCGGTTTGATCGCCAGCGTCGCGCTCCGAATGACGCGGCTGTTGTTGGGCATAAACGAGATGCCGATTATGCCGATGATGATGAAAGACTCATCAACGTTCCGAAACCTCTGGGTCGCCATGTTGATTACGAGGATGGCCAGCAGCAGCGACGGGACGGCGAGGAACCAGTCCACGATTCGCATCATGATCTGGTCGATCTTGCCCCCCAGGTAGGCGCTCGTGACCCCCACGGTTGTGCCGAGGGTGACTCCGAGGATGGTGCCGGCGGTCGCTATCCAGATTATCGAGCGCGCTCCGGCCAGCACTCTGCTGAGTACGTCCCGGCCCTTCTCGTCCGTGCCAAGCCAGTACGTCGAGTTGGGCTCGCTGTACTGGTCGGCAATGTGATATTCGGTCGGAGGGTAAGGTGTGATCCAGTTCCCAAATATCGCTAGCATAACGTGAACGGCCACCACCGCCAGCCCGATCCGTCCCGTGTTGGTACGGAGGACCAGGGAGAAGAAGGCGATAACCGCGCTCCACGCCTTCTCCACCCCTGTCGCTGAGGATGCCCCCGTTCGAATTGTGGAGTCTCCTGTCGCCATTAGGACAGCCTCACCCTGGGATTGAGCGCGCCGTATGCAAGGTCGGCGGCGAGGTTGCTGAATGTGTACACCGACGCTATCACCAGCGCGGTTGACTGGAGCATGCGTATGTCGCGGGTGTCGATTGCCTGAATCAACAGGCTGCCCATTCCGGGATAGGCGAAGAGGTTTTCGATGATGATGAGACCGCCGAACATCCATCCGACGTTGTTGGCGATCACCGTGATCGTCGGCAGCATCGCGTTGGGCAGCACGTGCCTGATGACGACGGTGCGCATGGGAAGTCCCTTGAGGATCGCCGTGCGGACGTAGTTACTCCCCATCACCTCGATGACGTTGGCGCGCGCCATTCTCATGATGTAGGCGAACAGCGCGCCGGTGACCGTGAGTACCGGCATTACCAGCACCTTCGGATTGCCGATGATCGACTCTCCGGGCATCATGATGCTTGACGACGGCAGCCAACCAAGCGTCGACGAGAGTATCAGGATCATCACCACGCCGGTGACGAACTCCGGCAGCGAGATCGTGACGAGACCTCCCATCGTGAGGAACCGGTCCATCGCGGTATCGGCTCTCGTCCCGACCCACACACCCATCACCAGACCCAGAGGGACTGCGATTATGAAAGCGAGAACGGCAAGCAGCGCGGAACTAGCCAGCCGACCGCCCATGATCTCCGATATCGAGGCGTTGGACTTTGCCGACTGTCCGAGGTCTCCACGCATCACGTCCCAGATCCAGTCAAGGTACCTGATGTGCGGTGGACGATCGAGGCCCATCTGCGCGCGTAGGTTCCTGAGGCTGTCAGGTG
>JAKZVY010000207.1:0-5030 GCA_047515825.1 Dehalococcoidia bacterium | reverse complement strand
GAAACTCGATAATTCCTGAAGCATACGGAAACGAATTGGTGGCAAATTTTCTGACGTCGTCAGCGTGAGGATCCGAAAGGATTTCGAACAGAATGCTGATGGCTGACAGGTACTCTTCTGTATTGAAAGTGTCTAACTTTGCTCGTGCACTCTGGGTAAGAACTAGTTGTAGCGTGTATGACTCGTCTGGCACCTGTCAACTTCTCGCCTCAGATCATCCCGAGTCACTTTAACCACTTCACCACGCTCTATCTCGGCAAAGCCTTCAAGCACATCCGCTTTGAGCGCATCCGTATGTATATGCTGCAACTTGTCTTCAGCTATCTGACTTCTGTCATTGAGAATCTTCATGTCAAGCCTCTACGGGTAATTGGGGTTTCGGATAAGGCGTTCAGTACCCCGATTTGTTGGAATCTATATCAGACGAGTTACTGATATACACTTCATGGATATACCATGACTTTATACGCCAACGTGAGTTAGGTCAACCTGTATCCGCTTACAAAGACGAAAACCTTTACGCGCCGTCGTGCGCTTAGGCTCGGGTAACGCCCTACATGTTTCCCTCTCTTCGAGGCGGTTATCCAGGACCTACGTTGATATGCCTTTACATCCACCGCCTGAGCTCCTCGGAGATCTGATACTCCTGTTCCAGCGTGATTCGGTAGGGGCGTGTGGGCTTGACCGGCTCCTTGCCTTCCAGCACGGCGATGTGAGGCGGACCGCTGCCCCAGTTGCTCCCCTCTCTGCGCCTCGGCACAACGTGCATGTGGAAGTGGGGCGCCTCCTGCCCTGCGATCACGCCGTTATTCTGGATCAGGTTCAGCCCTTCGGGGTCGTAGGCCCTTATCTGCGCGTCTGCTACTCTGCGCACGGCGCGCATGACCGCAGGCGCTTCGTCATCGGTTAGATCCAACAGGGTCGGCGCGTGACGACGCGGAATGACATAGACCTGTCCCCACTCGAACTGGTTCCAGTTCACGAGTGTCATCGTCAGCTCCGTAGCGTCCACGACTCCCTTCTCCTCACGTCCCGCCACCACCTCGCACATGAAGCATGGATCGTCGGGATTGGGGTGCCGACCTCGGCGCGCTCCGCCCGGTCCGGTTGGGATTTCGATTGGCATTGGTAGTCTACTCCGGCCCAGCGCAGATGTCGGGACGCCCCCGCCCACTCACCGCCCCCTGTTGTACCATACCCCCACATCAGACAGTGGGGTGAGCCATGATTGTACGAATCTATACCGGCGACGATGGACAGTCGCACTTCGAAGAGCAGGACATGGAGAGCGGGCCGTATCCTTGGGGCGAGCTGAGGGAGGCCACGGGCGTGATCTTCAACAGGTCGCAGCCGGGATCGTTCAGCGACTGGCATAACGCGCCTCGCAGGCAGCTTGTCATCACACTGTCCGGCGCGATGGAGATCGGCATCGCCGACGGTACGCTGCGCCAGTTCGGCCCAGGCTCGGTGCTGTTCGCCGATGACCTGACCGGTCAGGGCCACACCACGCGCACGGTCGGCGACGAGCCGAGGCTGTCCGTATCGGTGCCTATTCCATAGTCGTATCACGCCGCGATTCCCAATAGGAGTCGCCCGTTGTAGTATAGGGTCGGAATCCAAATGTCGGAGGACATCATGATTACGCGACTCTATACTGGCGAAGACGGCCAATCGCATTTCGAGGAACTGGATATGGACGTCGGCGAGTATCCCTGGGGCGAGCTGAAGACGGCAACGGGCGTCATGTTCAGGCACGACGAGCCGGGAAAGTTCATCGACTGGCACGTCGCGCCGCGACGACAGTTCATCATCACGCTGTCCGGCGAGGTGGAGATCGGCCTTGGCGACGGTACGCTCCGCCGGTTCGGCGCCGGCAACGTGATGCTCGCAGACGACCTGACCGGCCAGGGACACACCACCCACGCGGTCAGCGACGTTCCGAGGGTTTCAGTAGCGATTCCGGTGGACTAGCGAACAGCGATTTGGGTAGCTGTATCAATTTGTGGGTGGAGGTGTCACCCTCACCCCAGCCCACTCCCTCAAGGGAGAGGGAGTAGGTAGGTTGGTGGATGATCGCAAGAGGAGGTTTACAATGGCTTCAAATGGGGCATCGAATGGGCATCGGACTCATGTTTACGTTGGACTGGCAGGAGAGGGTGAGAACATAGCCGATGGCGGAATGCTCAGACGCGCCGAGGGTGATGACGACTGGGTGAGCATAACGAACGGACTGCCTGACGATCCTCAGGTCAGGGCGCTGCTCGTGCATCCTGACGACCCCGCCGTCATATATGCGGGGACACAGCACGGGGTGTACCGGAGCGGCGACCGCGGCGACCACTGGGAGGCGCTCCAAGCTCCCAGGGACGGGATGGACGCCTGGTCGCTGGCGTTTCACCCGAGCGACCCCGATGTCATATACGCCGGATACGAGCCGTGTTCGATCTCCAGGACCGAGAACGGAGGCGAGTCCTGGTCGCAGATGAACACCGAGCGCGTGAAGTATCCCAACGTGACGACCTACATGCAGCCGCTGGCGAAGCGTGTCATCGGAATCGCCGTCGATCCGTCGGATCCGTCTGACATGTACGCATCCGTTGAGGTCGGCGGATTGCTGGCGAGCAGGGACGGGGGCGATAGCTGGGACTCGATCACCGACGGTCTGTACACCGAGAACCACACCGTCGATCTCCACGGCGTCCAGGTCAGCTCCGCCGCTCCCGGAACCGTGTTCATCATCGCCCAGGTGGCGATGTTCAGGAGCCGAAACCGCGGGACGCACTGGGAGCACATACGGTTTGGCGAGATGTTCCCCGGTGGGTCCTACTGCCGCGATCTGATCGTTGCACCCGACGACCCCAAGACGCTGTACCTCGCCGCGGGCGCAGGAGGCGGAGGCGCGCCCGCCGGCACGCAGGAGGCCGGGGCGCTGTTCAGAAGCCGGGACATCGGCGAGACCCGGCAGAGGCTTGAGATAGGCGACACGCCGCCGAGCCGCATGTTCCAGATCGCGATCGACCGCGCTGCGCCGTCGAACGTGTACTGCGTCACCGGCTACGGGCACTTCTTTGAGAGCTCCGACGGTGGCGATAGCTGGGCTGGGTCACAGCTTCCTGCGGAGCTATCGCGCAGTCGGCACGTGTACCCGATGGTGGCTGGATAGCTATCACCGGTGACACCTCTCGTCATTCCCGCGAAAGCGGGAATCTATGAAGTGGCTCGCCGGTTGAATTGACCTCACCTCGTCCTTGGCATGAATGCCAACCGACAGGCCCCTCTCCCTCAGGGAGAGGGTTGGGGTGAGGGTGAAGTCCACCTTCACTGCTCCCTGTGCAGTTCTAAACTGTACAGGGCAAAACTATCTGGAAGCAGTAGCTAGTTGGGGGGCTGTAACTGATGTCTGAAACTCCGCTGCACTACATGAACATCACGGAACTGGCCGGGCTGATCGGGTCTGGCGAGCTTTCGCCGGTCGAGGCGACCCAGGCGCAGCTCGACCGCATCGCCAGGCTGGACGGCCACCTGAAGAGCTACGCCACGGTGATGGCAGACCACGCCATGCTGCAGGCGCGGCGTGCCGAGCAGGAGATTTCGGGCGGAGACTACCGCGGACGGCTTCATGGCGTTCCCATTGCGGTGAAGGACCTCTGCTTCACCACGGGCGTTCGCACGATGGGCGGATCGAAGGTGTACGCCGACCATGTACCATCGTTCGACTCGACCGTTGTGGCCCGATTTGAAGCCGCCGGAGCGGTGCTGCTGGGCAAACTGAACCTGACCGAAGGCGCGATGGGTGGTTACAACCCCGCACTCCAGATTCCGCTCAATCCGTGGGACAACGACCGTTGGACCGGCTCGTCGTCCAGCGGGTCGGGATCGGCGACCGCCGCCGGGCTGTGCTACGGCTCGCTGGGCAGCGACACTGGAGGCTCGATCCGATTCCCGGCCGCCGCGTGCGGAATAGTCGGCATCAAGCCGACGTGGGGCAGGGTCAGCCGCTATGGGGTCCTGGCGCTGGCTGAGTCGCTCGACCATGTTGGCCCCATGACTCGCAGCGTCGCGGACTCGGCCATCATGCTTCAGGCGATCGCGGGATACGATCCGAATGACCCCACGTCGCTCTCCGATCCTGTGCCGGACTACATGGACGGAATTGGAGCCGGTATCAAGGGCGTCAGGATCGGATACAACCTCAACCACATCACCGACAGCGTTGATCCCGAGCTGACCCAGGCGGTGCTCAACGGCATAGCAGTGCTGGGGGAACTTGGCGCGGAGATCGTTGAGATCGAGATGCCCGACGTCGACAGGTATCTTCCCGCGTGGCCGGTGCTGTGCTCAGCCGAGGCGGTGGCCGCTCACCGCGAGAACTACCCCGACCGGCGCGAGGACTACGGCCCGTGGTTCAGGGGATGGCTCGACATGGGCGCGGCCAAGTCCGGCGCCGACTACGCCGAGGCGAACAACATGCGCGCGGAGTGCAACGGCCTCGTGAGGGAGGCGTTCAGCGGCATCGACCTGATGGCGTGTCCCTCCACTACCGGCCCTGCGTATCCTGTAACTCCCGAGATGCTCTACGGTGAGATAGACACGAGGCGCGGCACGGCCTTCCAGAGGTTCACGGTGCCATACGATTTCAACGGCGCGCCGACGATCTCAGTCCCGTGCGGGTTCAGCTCCGATCGGCTGCCGCTGAGCCTTCAGCTAGTGGGGAAGCATCTATCCGAGCAGCTGCTCTGCCGCGCCGGCCACGCCTACGAACAGGCCACCGAATGGCACAATCGGAGGCCGCCAGAGCCGTAGAGACACCTAGCTCCGTCGTGATGTGAAACGCGAATCTTTGTTTAAACAGTATGTTGTGAGGGCGCAAAGATTCGGACAACGTTCCTCCTGACCTTCTCACACCAACCCCACTTTGGACTTGATCAGATGGCGCACATACCCTATTGATCTCATGAAAAACCTCTCTGTACTCTGGTTTAGTACACTCTTATACCATTCCAGTCTGAGCGAGCCATATAGGATACTGG
>JAKZVY010000206.1:0-9975 GCA_047515825.1 Dehalococcoidia bacterium | reverse complement strand
GTGCTAGAGTGTGCAGGCCCGTGAGCGGCGGGGTAGAGTGTTGGAGGGCAGTCAGCCCTTCATCGACGACTTGGTCTCTGTCCTGATGCAGCGCGTGCAGGCGTGCACCTTCTGGGGTCTGCCGTCTCTTACTATGGTGGTCCTCTGAACGTTAGCGAACCAGCGGGTGCGGGTGCGCCGCTTCGAGTGGCTCACGTTGTTGCCTGACTGTCCCGTTTTGTTACATATCTGGCATCTCGCCATGGTGGATCCTTCTTTGACTGCCTGAATCGATTCCTTTAGAATAGGTTATCGAACGTCGGTAGAACTTTAGCATAGACTCAAAACTGTGGGCAACCGCTTCAAGCTATGACGTCCTCTCGCCCAAACCCAACAAGCTGCGACGGCCCTGGCCTTCTTGCAATGTTCGAGTCGGCCCTTCAACTGGTCGAAGCCAATGTGCCGGAGCTCAACCGCCTCAATGTCTTCCCAGTACCCGACGGTGACACCGGCACAAACATGTACCTCACGCTGAGGGACGTGGTCGCCAATACCGCTCCGCTCGCGCAGAGCTCGGTTTCCGAAACCTCCCGCGCAATGGCCAGAGCCGCCCTGATGGGGGGACGCGGCAACAGCGGAGTGCTGCTTTCCCACTTCTTCATGGGTATGGCGGACGCGCTGGAAGGCTGCACGGAGTGTGGAGGAGCGGACTTCTCGCGCTCGCTGGCATCCGCTTCGGTCCAGGCGTACGGAGGGATCGGCCATCCGAAGGAGGGCACCATTCTCACCGTCATGCGCGAGTCCGCCGATGCGGCCGGCGCCCTCGATCCGGATGACCTCGGTTCTGTTCTCCAGACGGTGTGTGAAGCCGCCTTGGACTCCGTCGCCCGGACGCCGACGCTTCTGCCGGTTCTCGCCAGGGCGGGCCTCGTCGACGCGGGAGGGTATGGGTTCTACGTGATGCTCGAGGGCATGCGCCGTCACGTCCAGAGCGTGGGCGCCCTGGATGAAATGCTGGTAGCCCCTCAGCCCAACATGTCGGATGGAAACATATCGGCCGAGTTCCTCGAAGACATCGAAGAGGAGGAGTTTGGGTTCTGTACTCAGTTCCTGCTGACCGGCGAAGGGCTGAACAAGAACTCGATTATGGTCCGGCTTCTCGAGCTCGGCCAGTCCCCTGTCGTCATCGGTACTGAAGACCTGATCAGGATACATGTCCACACGTACAGCCCGGACGACGTTGTCGCGTACGCAGGAACACTTGGAGAGGTATCCAACGAGAACATCCAGGACATGGACGAACAACGACGCCGGTACTCCGCCGATCGCCGCGCCGAGCTAGACGAGGTGACTGCGACCGCCGTGTCTGTCGTCCAGGGCGAGGGTCTGGAACAGGTCTTGAGAGACCAGGGAATCGAGAACTTCGTCAGCGGCGGCGACACCATGAATCCCAGCGTCGCCGACCTGCTCCGCGCCGTAGAGGACGCGCCGTCCGACTCGGTGCTTCTTCTTCCCAACAACCCCAACATACTGCTGGCCGCAGAGCAGGCCGCCGGTCTGTCTTCTAAGAGAGTCAGGGTGGTGCCGTCGAGGACGGTGGTGCAGGGGATAGCCGCCGCTCTGGAGTACTTCCCTGAAGGACGGTCGCTCGATGATCTCGCCGACTCGATGGGAGACAGACTGGGCGACGTGGTCACAGGCGAGATATGTGCGGCGTCGAGGGATGCCGAGCTTGATGGCGTCGCGGTGCGTGAGAACCAGATCATGGCCCTGCAAGACCGCGCGCTCGTATATGCCGCCGACTCCGTCGAAGACGCGCTGAAGGGTCTCCTAGACCGAGCGACTACCGACGAGTCCGAGATCGTGACCCTGTACTGGGGTGAGCCGATAGACGAGACGGAGGCCGAACGCCTCGCTGAGTACCTAACCAACAGCTTCCCGGATCTTGAATTCGAGCTGGTCCAGGGAGGACAACCACACTATCACTTCTTTGTGTCCATAGAGTAGGGAGGGTCACATGGCCGTAAGAGTCGTTACAGACAGCACTTCAGACCTGCCCGCTGATCTCGCCGATGATCTGGGGATCACCCTTGTGCCTGCCAGCGTTTACTTTGGCACTAGGGGGTATAAAGACGGTGTCGACATCACGGCTGACGAGTTTTTTGACAAGCTTATGAACGGCCCCGACTTCCCTACTACCTCGCAGCCGTCTGTGGGAGAGTTCTCAGACACGTACGCTTCCGTCAGCGACGGCGCGGATGGGATCGTCTCGGTGCATGTGTCCAGCAAGGTCAGTGGAACGTTCAACTCTGCCCAGCAGGGTGCCGAACATGCAAATGTAGGCTGTGCGGTTGAGGTCCTGGACACTCTCCAGGCGTCCATGGGGGTCGGGCTGGTCGCAATTGCCGCCGCACAGGCCGCCCAGGCCGGCGGTTCAATTGAAGAGGTGACCGCCGTGGCGAAGAGCGCGATAGAACGCTGCCAATGCATGGCTTTGTTGGACACGCTGGAGTACCTGCAAAAAGGTGGGAGGATCGGCAAAGCGCAGGCACTCGTAGGGACGCTGCTTAAGGTGAAGCCGATCATTATCGTACTGGACGGCGAAGTCAACAACTTGGCCAAGGAGCGCACGAGACGAAAGGCGGTAGCCAGGCTGCGGCGGGTGGTGGAAGAGTTCTCACCGTTGGACTCGGTAGCCGTAATGTACAGCACGTCCCGGGACGAAGCCGACCGACTCGCCGCCGATGTCGAGTCATTAGTGACCTCCGGCGAGTCTCCTACAGTGGTCCAATTCGGACCCGCGCTGGGTACATACGTCGGGCCGGACGCTCTTGGGGTGTCGCTGCTGACCGCCGCCGGCTAACTGGCGGCGTGTGTCACTCAGCCCCGTGACCAGCTCAGAACGCACCGCCCTGTCCCTGTACAACATACTGCGCCAGGAGCGGGCTAGGGGATTTGACGACAGCGCGGTTATCGGGGGTCTGGACGCGTTCCTGAAACGCGCTTCTCCCGAGCTTGGCCAAGTTCTCGACGACATCCCTGCATACGGTTCCCTGACTCCAACCGAGCGTTCCAGGTGGGCAGACCGCGCAGTCGAGCATATCCGCAAACGCCTGACCGGCAACGGGCGTGCCCCCGCACCACCGAGGCCCGAGTCAACGAGTCGTCCCGCGCCGCCGTCCCGTAAGCCGCAGCGCCGACGGGTTCCCCAGGCTCCACTGAAGATGTCCGACGGCGTGTCGTCCATCAAAGGCGTGTGGAAGAAGAATGTCAGCCGCTTGGAGAACATCGGCGTCTCTACGGTCGGGGATCTCGTGCATCTATTTCCCGCTCGTCACAACGACTTCTCCAGCATCCGAACGGTCGCCGAGCTCGTGCCGGGAGACAACCAGACTGCGATTCTGACCGTGTGGGAGGCGAGCGAGACAATGTTGGGACGGCAGAGGTCCACGCAGGCGGTACTGGGCGACGAAACTGGAAACGTAAGAGCTGTCTGGTTCAACAACCCCTGGCTGGCGTCTCAGCTCAAGTCCGGCAGCAGAGTTATGCTGAGCGGCAGGGTCAGCGTGTTCATGGGCAGTCCCGTCTTTCAAGGCCCTGAGTATGAGGTCCTCGATGGCGCTGATTACGGTGTCCACACCGGAAGACTGGTGCCGGTGTATCCTTCGACCCAGGGCCTGTCCCAGCGAGTTTTGCGTACGCTTGTGAAGACTGCGCTGGACTCGTGTATGGACCAGGTGGTGGAGTTTCTGCCCGAAAGCGTTATGCACCGCAACGGGCTGATCGGTCGAGCTCACGCGGTCCAGCAGATGCACTACCCGGACGAATGGGACGCCTTCCGAGCTGCCCGGAGAAGGCTGGCGTTCGATGAGTTGTTCCTGTTGCAGCTCTCGGTGGTGCGCCGTCGTTTGGAGTGGAAGGAGCGGGGCGGGGGAGTGCCGCTATCCTTCGACGCTTCTGCGCTCGGCTCGTTCCTCGATTCGCTGCCGTTCGAGCTCACCAACGCTCAGCTTCAGTCTGTGCGGGACGTGTTGTCCGACATCCGGTCTGACAGTGCCATGAACCGACTGCTGCAAGGGGACGTCGGAAGCGGCAAGACCGTCGTGGCGGTTGTGGCCATGCTGGCCGCCGTTCACAGCGGACGCCAGGCCGCGTTCATGGCCCCGACCGAGGTGCTCGCCGAACAGCACTATCTCACCGTCTGCGGACTGATGGGCGGCGACATGAGCGACCTGTCCGGAGGGAACATTCAGAGAATCGAAGTTGCGGGGCTCGACCGCCCTCTCGTGGTCGCTCTTCTGCTTGGCGGACATCGCAAGCGCACGAAGGGCGGCCTCCACAGCCTGATGGCCGCGGGTATGATAGACGTGATCATCGGTACGCACGCACTCATCCAGGACCCGGTCGATATACCGAACCTCGCACTGGCAGTAGTGGACGAGCAGCACAGATTCGGGGTGCTCCAGAGGGCATCGCTGCGAAGCAAGGGCGAGCGACCTCACATGCTGGCTATGAGCGCGACGCCGATTCCGAGATCGCTAGCCCTTGCTATTCACGGCGACCTTGACGTCTCGGTCATCGACGAGATGCCGCCGGGCCGGCGACCGATCAGAACTCGCTTCGTCGATGAGGAACGGCGCGACGCTGCCTACGCATTCGTCCGCAAAGAGGTCGAGGCGGGACGGCAGTCGTTCGTGGTCTGCCCACTGATCGACGAGTCGGAGGTGATCCAGACTAAGGCTGCACAGGAGGAGTACAAGCGGCTTTCGACCGAAGTGTTTCCGGACCTCAGTGTCGATCTGCTGCACGGTCGGATGTCTCTCCAGACGAAGCAGCAGGTGATGGACGGCTTCAAGGACGGCAGCACGGACATCCTGGTATCCACGCCTGTCGTAGAGGTGGGAATAGACGTGCCCAATGCCACAGTAATGCTGATCGACGGAGCAGAGCGCTTTGGCCTTTCGCAGCTTCACCAATTCAGGGGCAGAGTGGGCCGTGGAATTCACCAGAGCTACTGTCTGCTGCTGTCCGAGTCACCGGGAACGGAGGCCCTCAAGCGACTGAAGCTCCTGGAGCGCATCTCAGACGGGTTCACCCTCGCCGAAGAGGACCTCAAGCTGCGCGGTCCAGGTGACTACCTCGGCACTCGCCAGAGCGGTCTTCCGCCGTTCCGAGTCGCTCAGATAACCGACCAGGATATCCTGTCCATGGCGCACCGCGAGGCTAGGCGGCTGCTGTCCGACGATCCGGACCTGTCCCGAGCCGAGCACCTTCCTTTGGCGAGGGCTTTTGAGGATTACTGGGAGCGTTCGATAACCGAGATTAGCTGAGCGGCCACGTTCTTCCTCGAGACCGGCGTTGACACTCGTTCCAATCTGTACGTATAGTTGAGCGGCGAAACATAGACAGTGCGATTCGCGGACGCGAGTCGGAGACATTGAGATGAGGGGCAGTATGGCCAAGATCAAGCATATCGCGATTGCCAGTCAGGACCCGGATAACACCGCCGCGTTCTTCAAGAGCGTTTTCGACCTCGAAGAGGTGGGCAAGATAGATGGCGCGAACGCCTATGGGTACTATCTGAGCGACGGGAACGTCAACCTGGCGATACTGCAATTTCGGAATGAGGTGGTGGCTGGAGCCGAGTTCGGCCTGGAATACGCGGGTATCCACCACATCGGCTTCCAGGTCGATGACGCGGAGGCGACGGAAGCGCGACTCACCAAGAACGATTCGGTGCCCAGGGATGACATCAACAAGGAGATGCATTCCAAGATGGGCAACGGCCACGGCGGCATGAACGTCGAAACCAAGTATGCCGGCCCTGAGGGAATAATGATAGACATCTCCCAGTCCGGTTGGGTTGGCACAGACGGCGGCTGAACAGGGCTGGAATCCGAAACACTTCGTTTAGCGGTGCCTCTCTCCCTCGGCCCATCTCTGCCGCTACTGGTGAAACAGGTTCAGGGCCGACCCTACTTGGAACCACCTGATCTGCTCTTCGGCGAATGAGTGATTCAGGTTTAAGGACTCCTCCGTCCCATCCGCGTGGTGCAGTGTGGCCGCCACTGGCTTTCCAGGGGCCAGTTCCGACAGCCCTGAGATGCTGATGTGGTCGTCTTCCATCACCCTGTCGTAGTCCAGCGGGTCGCTGAACGTCAAAGCCAGAAGTCCCTGCTTCTTCAGGTTAGTCTCATGTATGCGGGCGAAGCTGCGTGAGATCACCGCCGCCCCGTTAAGCAGTCTTGGAGACAGCGCAGCGTGCTCACGCGAGCTGCCCTCGCCGTAGTTGAAATCTCCGACGGCTACCCACCTGACTCCGTTCGCCTTGTAGTCGCGAGCGACTTTAGAGACGGCGACTACACTCTCACCGGTCCGAAGATTCTTCGTCTTTCCGGCCTCGCCCGTGTATGCGTTGGTCGCCCCCATGAACATGTTGTCACTGAACCTGTCCAGGTGTCCGCGAAGCGACAGCCATGGACCGGCAGGGGAGATGTGGTCCGTCGTGCATTTCCCGGAGACCTTCAGCAGAACGGGAGCCCTCTCAAAGTCGTTGCCGTCCCATGCGCCCCACGGCTCCATGATCTGCAATCGTTCAGAGTTCGGATCGACCTCCACCTTCACGTCGCTGCCATCTTCAGGTGGCGCGACGTAACTGGTAGCGCCGCGGTCGAACACCTCAGCCGGTACCTCCGGAGCGGGCGAGGGTGGGTCGAATCGGAATGACTGTCCGTCCGCGCCCGTCAACTCGTCCGTCAGTGGATTGAACGACAGCTTCCCCGCGATTGCGTACGCGGTGACTATCTCTGGGCTGGCGATGAAGTTCATCGTGGTGGGAGCGCCGTCGTTACGCCTGGGAAAGTTTCGATTGTATGACGTAACTATGGTGTTGGGCTTGGTGTTCGCCTCTCTGGACCTTTGCCATTGTCCTATGCAGGGTCCGCACGCATTGGCGAGCACTGTTGACTCGATCTTGTTGAGCGAGTCCATCTGCCCGTCGCGCTCGATCGTGGCCCGCACCTGCTCCGAGCCAGGCGTCACCATGAAGGGGACTGCGGACTTCAGCCCTCTTGCCGCGGCCTGCTCTGCAACGTCCGCGGCGCGGCTCATGTCCTCGTAGGATGAGTTAGTGCATGAGCCGATGAGCGCCGCGCCTATGTCGTCAATGAACTCGTTCGAGGCGTCGGACACCTCTTCCGCCAACTCAGAGATAGGCCTGGCCCTGTCCGGCGAGTGCGGCCCGACGACGTGCGGCTCCAGCGTGGACAGGTCGATTCTGACAACCTGGTCGAAGTAGCTGTCCGGGTCCGCCTCGACCTCAGGGTCCGCCCGGAGCATCTCAGTGTACCGGTCAGCGACCTCGGCGAGGCCAGGACGGTCGGTGGCCCTGAGGTAGTCGGCCATGTGCTCGTCGTAGGGAAAAATCGACGTCGTCGCGCCAAGCTCTGCGCCCATGTTTGTGATGGTGGCCTTGCCCGTGCAGCTAAAGCTCCGCGCCCCGGGGCCGAGGTATTCGATGATGTTGTTGGTGCCGCCGGAAACTGTCAGCAGGCCCGCCAGTTTCAGGATCACGTCCTTTGGGGCCGTCCAGCCGGACATCTCGCCGGTGAGCACCACTCCGATCCGCTTCGGCATCAAGACGTCCCACGGCAGTCCGGCCATAACCTCCACCGCGTCCGCGCCGCCGACTCCGACCGAACATGCTCCCAGCCCTCCGGCGTTGGGCGTGTGCGAGTCTGTGCCGATGATCAACTGGCCGGGAAACGCATAGTTCTCCAGGTTCACCTGGTGGATGATACCTGCCCCCGGCTCCCAGAACCCGACGCCGTACCTGGCCGCCGCCGATCTGAGGAATCCGTACACTTCGTCGTTTTCGGCCAGCGACTCTCTGAGATCCTGCACGCCTTCGTGCCTGGCCTGGATGAGGTGGTCGCAGTGGATAGTCGTCGGCACGGCCACCCTGTCTCTGAGGGTTTGCATGAACTGGAGCATTGCCGTCTGGCCGAGAACGTCCTGGAGAATCACCCGGTCCGGGCGCGTCCTCACGTACGTCTCGGCCGGAACTACATCCTCGTTTTCGGGATCGTCGAGGTGTGAGAGTAGCACCTTCTCCGCAAGGCTCAGCGGGCGATCGAATCGGCGTCTGATGATCGCGAGATTGTCGGCCATGCGCTCGTAGATCTGCGCGGCCAACTCCGGGGTCGACTCAATCGTCACCATTCTTGTGCCCTCCGTTCCTTCAGACCATCACCTTGGGAGAGGCCCGCCGAGCCACCGTCGGGTTCGACGTGATCGTGTCGAATGACACCTTGTCCCGTTCGTCCGAACGACGCGGAAGGGCCGAACGTGAACCCCTCGACTATGAGACGGGCCTAGCGGGACATCCCAAAGTACTCGTAGTTGATGTCGATGTAGTTGTCCCACTCCGGCGGCGTATCGTCTTCGGCGAAGATCGCCGTGACAGGGCACACAGGCTCGCACGCGGCGCAGTCGATGCACTCCTCGGGGTGGATATAGAACATGTTGTCTTCATCCTCGGTATAGATGCAGTCCACTGGGCAGACATCCACACACGCCCCATCTTTAACGTCCACGCATGGCTCTGCGATGATGTAGGTCATTGCCTTACATGCCTCCTGTCGAAGGTTTCGAGTGCTGGGCCAAGTCCCACAACCGATTATAGTGTTGGAGCTTCACCAATTCAAGGAAATGTCCGAATCCGAACCCGCGTCAGTTTAGTCGTGAGTGGGGGTACATCGGAAGATGCTTCGACTCCGTTTCACCGCACTCAGCATGAGTCGACTCACCTTGTCACCCCATCCCGATTCATATCTGCTATCTCCTCCTTAGAATACCCCATCGCCCCCAGAATCTCGTCCGTGTGCTCGCCCAGCGCCGGAGATGCTGACCTCGCCTCCAGCGGCGTCTCGCTCATTTGGATCACCGGCCCGATCATCTTCACTCGGCCCGCGAGCGAATGCTCAAGCTCCACCACAAGCCCGTTCGACGCTACCTGCTCGTCACCGGGAAGCTCCTCAATGTACCGCACAGGGCCGGCGGGCACGCCCACCGAGTCGAATATCTGGAGCCACTCGTCCACTGTCTTCTCCAGGAACAGCCCCTCCGCCTCCGCCATCAGTTCTTGGTTTCGCTCAACAGCTTCCTCCGAGAGCGGATCATAGCCAGACTCGAACCTCGGATCGTCGATGTCCAGAACGTCCGCGACCCGCTTCCTGAGCCGGTCGCTCAAGCACGCCACCGCCACCGCGCCGTCGCTGGCCTGGTACGTCCGGTAGTACACGTTGCCGCCGCGCCACGGATTGAGCATCTGCTGGCGCTGGGTATCGATCTCCTCGTAGGACGCGCCCGACTCCCGCATCGCCTCCAGCAAGGTCAGGAACTCCTCCCGCGCATCGCGGTCAACCGCGTCGATCTCCATGAAGCCGCCCGTCTGCACGCTCAGCGCCGTCGCCAGCAGGCTGGTATCCACCCGCTGCCCCTGACCCGTGCGCTCTCTGTGAAAGAGTGCGGCGCACACTCCCCATGCGACCGCTATCCCGGTCGAAAAGTCGGCCACTGCGGTGGCATTGATGGGCTGAGGCACACCGTCCCTGATCTTCCCTTCCGATGACATCAGTCCGCTCATCGCCTGGATGATGATGTCGTACCCCGGACGATAGCTGTCCGGCCCGTTCCGTCCGAAGGCCGTGTTATCGCAGTAGATGATGCGCGGATTGATGCCCGAAAGCGCCTCGTAGTCGATGCCCAACTTTGCCGGCACATCCGGCCGCGCGTTGATGATGACCACGTCGATCTCGGCAATCAGCTTGTGAACGATCCTAATGGCCTTCGGGTCGGCCAGGTTCAGGGGCAGGCTGCGCTTGCCGCGGTTCAGCGACATGTACGCCTTCGACTCGCCAGGCATGAATTGGGCCGCATATCGCCACGGCTCGCCCTGGATCGGCTCTACCTTGATAACGTCCGCGCCCATGTCCG
>JAKZVY010000205.1:0-7387 GCA_047515825.1 Dehalococcoidia bacterium | reverse complement strand
CGAGCCAGCCGAAGCACGGCGCATCGCCAAGCGTCTGGAGCTCCATTACACTCCAGTACACGGCAGTTGGCTGAACATGGCCGAGATAGAGTTGAGCGTCTTCAGCAACCAGTGTCTCAACCGTCGAATCAGCGACGAGGTGGTACTGAAGCGAGAGGTCTCGGCGCTGAAACATGAGCGTAACCAGGCTACCGCCGTCATAGACTGGCGTTTCTCCACTCAGAATGCTCGCACTAAACTTCAACACATCTATCCACCATATTCAGATTGCAACGGTACTAGAGGGACCGTTCTGGAGCTGCTGGTCAGGGAACCAACCTCCGCCCGAGATCGTCTTGATACAAGAGACAGACCCCAACACCTGTCTGGGAGGGCCTCGTGTCGACAGTGAAATCCGAAATGCTGACGGTGGTCGCGACTCTTGTATCTCTGGCCTTGATTGCCTGCGGCGACCCTGGGAATCAGATAGACCAGGATCCAAAGGCTGAAGGCCAGATACACACGGCCTTACCGACACCCATACCCGGGTCACCTGCCACTGCCGTTCCGGTCGTGTCTGAGGCGACGCTCCCGTCCCTCACGGTGATCCATGATGGCAGGACCATTCAGGCCCGCCGGTTCGAAGGCTGCTGGACACCGGACTCCTCGTCAGGGCTACAGTGTGTCGAAACTTCACCGCGCGGCGAGCAACAGAGCTACGCCGAGGTCGAAAGTGGTGACAGCATCGAGATCGAGATAACGCCGGACAGCCGCCCCACCAAGCTGCTGGCGACTATCTTCACTCAGCCTGGGGAAGTCATGGTCAGCGATCTGCTGCACCTGTCGCCGGCGGAGCGAGAGCTCGTGGTGGATATGCCGCCCGGCAGATACAACGTCAGGCTGCACGCGCAGTGGTTTGAGGGTGGGTCTGAGGTCCAACACAAGGTGAACTATGTGTTCGGACTCAGGGTGCCCGGCGAACCTGAGTTGAAGCGCCAATGCTCGAGCACGGCCATTGGCGGCATCATGGGCATCGTCCTTGAATCGCTGGACGATCCCCTCAGAACGGCTGTCGAACCCATCAACTCCAGGGGGTGCACGTTCAACAAACCGATAGCGAAAGTGCGCCTTGTCCTGGAAGGTAGTACGGGCCGTAGGTACACGGAGACCTTCCACATTGATCCACCGTCCGTGACCATCCCGCTTCCAGTCCCGGAAGATGTTTCATCCACCAGGGAGGGAGGTCCACTTCCAGCCGGAGAATACTCGCGCAGGATCGCGGTTGTCGCCGAGGACGGTACGGAAAACGACCTTGACCTCGATGATATTGGAGGCATCGTCAAGCTCGTGGACGAGCTACCGGAGATCGACGGGCCGGTGCAGTTTCCCCAGCACCCGGACGGAAAACGAACGTACACCAACGTCCTGCCCGACCACATCGAGGGCCGCCTGCAGGTGTACAGGGGGTGCATCTACATAAGGAACGGCACCATTCCCGTTTGGCCCTCCGACTTCAGCCTGAGAGTGGAGGACGACTTGGTCCAGGTACTGAATGAGAGCGGGAACGTCGCGGGAGTCGACGGTGAGGAGGCATTCCTGGCCGGCTACGAGGTCAGGGCCGACGATCCAGCGGGCAGAAAGATCAGCGCCACGCTGCCGCTGGCCTGTCCCCCGGGGAACTTCTGGATCGTGGGAGACGAGATTGGCGATTTGAAAGAGCAGGCCGGGCGGCTCGTCGTACCCCTGGAGGGGTCATCGCTCATCTTCCCACGCCAGTCCCCGGGGCTCTGGAGGGACGATCTGTCTCTTTCGACAGGAGGAGACCTGTTGCACGAGGGTGACTGCCTACGGGTGAATGATCCTGAGAGTCACATGATCGTCTGGCCCCCGCTGTTCACGCCCCATATGCGTAGCGGTGTGGTGGAGATCAGGGACGGCGACGGCCTGACTGTGGCCAGGGTCGGCGACACGCTCGAGTTGACCGGATTCGGGAGCGAGCTGATGAGGCCGCACTACGCGGACACCTGTCCGGGGACATACTGGATCGTGGGAAGGATTACTGAGAGACGGTGATTTCACGACTCCTCCGACTAATCTCTGCTGTTCAGGAGTAAAGACGAACAGCGTCTCCTTTGTGTTCCATTGCCGCCACCGAAACTGATTCGGCGCTACCAGCGCATGTTCTTGCTCCGCGAGAAGGGCGGCAAGGTGCACCAAGTCGGCGCATCACCCGCGAGTCCCCGAGGTTGCCCAGTCTCCATACCAGCTTCGGAAGCCCGGAATCTACCGGAAAGCGAGGCATTGGTGGAAACCCCCCAGCGCCTGAGCTCCGGGTGCCTGATACGCTGGTCTCGGTGTTCAGCAATGTGTGTCAGGACACATCAGCGGGGGTCGGGAAACGGCCTCCACAGCCGACGTGATTCGTCAGGCAGACGGGCGTGGGCCGACGGTTGGCAAAGACCCACCTAAAGATGGTACAGGGCAGGGAAGTGCCGAGGTCAGTGTGCTGTTCTGCGGGGAATAACTCACTGCCAATTTCGACGTTTCGGAACTGTTCCGCCCTATCTTTATTATGTCAAGTAGAGCCGGTTTTGGCCTTGCCGACGGACCGGACCAGCAAAATCAGCACCACCCCGAAAATTAGGCTGTGCACCAGGATGAAAAGAGCCATGTGCGATGACTCTGGCATCCAGGACCTGATCGCCAGGGCAGCGATCGAAGCCACCAGTATGCCTACTCCGGCGCACCACACAAATCGATGAAGAGTTCTCACCAACCCATCAGTTTGCACTCGCGTTCCCCATTGGTTCGTCCTTGTTGAGTTATGTCAACTCGAGCCGGTTGCCGACGGCAAGTGACATCATGCGTCTTCGCTTCTCGGACGTTCAACGCTCACGCGTAGGCTAGCGATCCCATTTTTCTGCCAGGTTCCACTTCGAAACTCCCGCCTGCTTCTCAGGTTACCGATCACATTCGATGACGTACTCATGCGTGAGGCATCCCAGTGGCGAACCTCTTTGCGGCCATCGCTGTACGACACTTCAAGCCACGCTTCCCTGGTGCGTAGCAAAGCGTCCAAGAAGTCTGTGGAGTTCTGCGGATCCAGAGCGATCGGAAGGGCGGGACCCTTCCTCTCCCTGCGAGTTCGCTTCGCTGAAGGAGCATTGGTTTCCCGAGATACCACCAGCGGGGGACTCCTCTCAAGTTCGTCAGCTAGGGCATGGGCGCGCCCTGCCAGAAACTGCTCAACCAACTCCGGTTCCGGCTTGAACCCGCAGATTCGCTCGGTGGTTTCCGAAATCAGGTCAACGAGGAGTTTATCGGGGGTTTCGACGATCTTGGTCCAGGCTGCGGCGATGGCTTTGCCGATAATCTCGGCCCGTTGCTGCGATTCGACCAGGTCTTCGGCATCGCGAACCGCCTGGCCACTGTCCACTCTTTCCGGAGAGAGGTACTCCAGGAACCGGCGCTCCACAACATTGGGTTCTTGGACCTCGAGATCGAAGGTCAGGAACCGTCTCTGTTCCCAATTTCCCGCCCGCAGGGGCAGATAGAGCCACCAGGTCCGCCCGTTGGTCAGCACGGCCAGCTTCACCCCTTCCTGAAAGCAGTACTCCAGCAGCTGCTGTTGATGTCTTTCCAGATTCTCGCCGGGACGCTTGACCTCGATGAATACGGCGTTGGGTGAGCCTGGCATGAGCACGTAGTCGACGCGGCGGGTCCCAACTGTATATTCGGGTACGACCTGGGAAATGTCGAAAGTGTCCCAGCCGGCAAGACTGAGCAGCCTGAGCACCACTCCCTGTTTGGTGGCGGATTCGTCCAGAACACTCAGGGATACTGTGTTTCTGATTTGCTCTACGGCTTGGGCAATCATAACGATGATTCCCTCATTTCTACAGAATAATAAAGAGCCCGGTACCTGTTCGTTGCCAGGTGCGCCCAGTATACTCCAACTTCGTGTGAAGCTCGTCCGGCGGGAAGCCCTAACAACTGTGGGTCGGCCTGATCACCAGCAGGCACTGAAGCCGTCGTCAAAATACTAGCGGCCTGTCCGATAAACACGGTTGCCGGGGCGTTGGGGGGCCGATGGGCGGCTTGGCTGTGCGCGAGATTACGACTCACGCTCAAACACCAGCTCCGGCACAACCACCTCCCAGGTTTCACACAGAAGACGGCCCTGATACTGGGACTCCGAACTGTCGCGGTCCCAGGTGGCGATGGCCAGAACCCTGGCAAACTTGCAGCGCATGCCCTCAGGAGGCTCAAAACCACCGGCCAACCTTCCCACTACCGTGCCGCTGCGATCCAGCAGCTCCCAACGATTCGCCTCGACTCGCACCCGTACAAGGTCTCCAGGCGAGAGCTCGGCAATCGAGCGGTGCACAGGATGGCCCGCGGGCCGGTATCCGGCGAAGCTCAGAAAAACGTCTCGCAGGCTGAGACGCCTGTACCTGCGTGAGAGTTCTGGCGGCGCTGTGGGGAGTTCAGCGAGCTTCCCACGCCGCATTACCGACGAAGAGCCCAACAGGGTGTCGTGAAATGGATTAGGACCTGGGAGTCGCGCCAGTGTGAGTGTCTTCCGGGCGCGGGTCATCGCCACGTAGTACAGCCTGCGCGGGGCGTCAGGGTCCTCGCCGCGACCGACCCGGTCCCAGCCGCCGTCCAGCACGACCACGTGGTCGAACTCCAGCCCCTTGGCGCGGTGGGCCGTCGTGAGCAGGACGCCATGCTGTCGGCGACGTACCTCCCGACCCCACTCGGCCAGCCACTCGACGAAGTGCTCGACCGAGGTCTCTGACCCGCCGGTCTCCAGGGCGAACTCGTCGATCCCTTCTCGCAGCAGATCGATCCAGGGCCCGGCCGGCTGACCGAGCAGCCAACGCCTCAGGTCCTCGCTCGCCACCAACGTGGACTCACGCTCTCGCAGCCAGCCCAGCATCGCCTGGGTCTCTCTCAGGCGCCAGAGACCAGTGAACTCTTCATTGCCCATCTGGACCGGGATCCCTTCAAGCTCGCACAGGCTGCGAACCGGGTCCAGGTAGCTCCACTGACGCGCCACGACCGCGCATGATGACCACTCCCAGGTCGAAGGGAGGCCCGAAAGCCGCCTCAGCTCGGCGACGACCACCTGCGCCTGGATGACGGGCGTGGTTCCGGCGGGCAGGACCTGCACCTGTCCATGGACCACCGGGTCCCACCCGGACCACTCGCCCCCGGGCGGGTCCTTCGCCCTCCTCCGGTCGACGTGTATCGGATGTCCAGTCTTCATTCGCTCCCTAGCCGGTTCGATCACGGAGTTGGCGGCTGCGATGATGTTCGCTGTGGAGCGGTAGTTGTCCGTGAGGAAGACGGGTCTGGCGCCGTAGTCCTCTTCGAACCGCCTGATGAACTCCACCGACGAGCCGTTGAATGCGTAGATGTTCTGATCGTCGTCGCCAACCGCGAACAGGCCGAGCTTGTCGTCGGCCTCGGTAAGTGTTCTGCCGGCGAGGGCGGAGATGAGGGCATACTGGTCGGCTCCTATGTCCTGATACTCGTCCACCAGTATCCACCTGAACCCGGCCAGCAGCCGCATCCTGAACTCGTCAGCCTCGTCGGGAGGCAAGCCCTCTCCGCGCAGCAGCGCCGCCGCCTGCAGCATGACCTCCCGGAAGTCCGCGTCCTCCAGACGGTCCGCCCGCCCTGCGAAGCTCGCTCCGACCAGGCGCATTGCCAGCGCGTGACAGGTGAGCACGATTACGCCGCGGGCGTCGTCACCGATGAGGTCCGCAAGCCGGCGGCGGATCTCGACCGCGGCGTGGCGGTTGTACGCCAGGGCCAGTATGGCCCGGGGGTTCTCACGCTTCACCCGTATCAGGTATGCGATTCGATGCACCAGCACCCGGGTCTTGCCCGAACCGGGGCCGGCGAGCACGAGCACGTTGGTCTGCTCCCTTCCGTCGGCCACGATTCGTCTCTGTATCGGGTTGTTCAGGCTCTCGACTATGGCCCTCCACGACTCAGGCGTGGTCTGGCGCGAGTTCTCCCGGTCCCGGTCCGGCAGCCAGCGACGCATGAACTCCTCCTGCCGCAGGCTGAAGTAGTCCATGGCCAGACGGAGGGCGGCCGCAATGGACCCGAGGCCCTTCTGCGCGTACTCGGCCATGATATGCACCTGCAGAGTCTGCTCGTCGTAGTGAAGCCTGAGAGACTCGAAGTCCGCCGCCCCGAACCCTCGCCTCTCCGGCTTCAGGCGAATGGTCATGGCCGGACGGAACACCGCCAGACCCTTGTTCAGACGAATGACCTCCTGCTCGTGCAACCACAGAAGCGCACGGTCCATGAGCTTGGCGTGATTCCTGACCTCACTCCTCAGCATCAGATCGGACGTGACCGAGTTCAGGAGCTTTCCCAGCGTCGTCTCGGCAAGCAGGTCCGTACCCCGGGCTCCGCCCGGCAGGGTTGAGAGCAGGTGGTCCAGCAGTCGCTGGGCTGCCGCTCGGCGCTGCGCCGCGGTTTTCACCAACGCACTCCACTCGCGCTGCAACGTTACCTGCAGGACTTCCTGCTCCCGTCCCCGCACCCCGAGGCTGCCTCCACCTCCACCCTCTCCCCGGCCGGCGGCGGCGAGGCTGCGGACTATGCGCCGCAGCCGCTCGGGCAGAGCGTGGGTGTGGCCGTCGTCCCTGAGTCGCTGGGTGGCATGGCGCAGGTGCAGTTGGGACGTGTCGCCCCTTTCCATGTCGGGCGCCCCCTCCCGGAGGAGGTTGATGAACGCCTCCTCCAGCTCCACCGCCTCAAGGTAGCGTCTTCTGGAGGCGCGTCCCACACCTGAGTGTACGAATGCCGTCAGCACGGTGTCGTTGCTGGCGATCCCCAGTCGTTCCAGGTCATAGAGCGCGCCGCGCACGCCCTCCGGACTGAGGCCCGAGGCGCTCATCAGCTCGTCCGTGGAGATCCCCTCGTCCGGGTCGGCGTCAAGCAGCGTCTCGGCTATGGTCAGGAGCTGGCGGCGGTAGCCGTCCGAAATCGTGGCCCTCTCCAGCCTGGCCTTCGCCTCTTCCACCGAGCTGACCCGGAGGGAGGACGGGAACACCTGCACCCTGTTCTCCTCCCTGGAAAGCAGCACGGCCTCCTCGAGCCAGGCGACAGCGGTGCGCACCCGGCTGTCGTCGGTGGCGGAGTCTCTCTCGAATGCGTTCTCTTCGTCCTCGCCGAGGATCTCGCCGGCGGTGGCCACCACCTCTCCGCCCAGGCGCTTCTTGCGGTCCAGGCTCCTGAGCGCCCTCAGTACCCCGTGGATCTCGCGTCTGGTGAGCCTCGAACGGGCCGACATTCCAAACTGGCGCTCCACGTCCTCAAGGGTGTAGAGGAGTACGCAGCGCGCCATCCTCTGGTCCCGGCCTGCGCGCCCCGCCTCCTGCAG
>JAKZVY010000204.1:0-2772 GCA_047515825.1 Dehalococcoidia bacterium | reverse complement strand
AGCGGTTTCATCGGACGCTCCCAGATCCCGGACTCGCGATACTATATCCTCAGTCAGAAGCCGAGTGGATGACTGGCCGAGCAGGGCGCTCAGATATCCGTGCAATGCCAAGGCGGCGGCGTCCGGGGTGGAGGTCGTGGGCGCGAGCGCGGCCAGTCGGGCCACAGCACGCTGACGAGCTTTGATGCCGCTCTCGACGCCGTTTCCATCTCTGCGCATACGCTGGAACACTCTTGGACCGGCGAAGGCCAAAAGTCCGGCAACCGGTAGAAGCCACAGTACCCAGAAGAAGGGACTCGCGGCCACGGAGCCGCTTCTTGAGCGGATTCTGGCCGGCGGAGGCTTGATGCCCTGTATGTCAGCGGCGGCCTCCTGGTCCATCACCTCGCCCACGTCGGAGACCGAGGGAGAGGCGTTCACTGCGTCCGAGTCGGGCAGCACCTCTACGCCTATCGGATCGGTCGAGATCGTGACATACTCCGCGGCGTCCGGATCGAAGTAGGCGTACTCGATGGTCGGGAGTTCGAATCTGCCTGGGACTTCGGGAATCATCAGAAGCTCGAAGGACCTGCTTCCGACCAGTCTTCCGTTGACGACGCCGTCTCTTTGAGAACCGCTCCCGTCGAACGAGCGCCAATCGGTGAGCTTTGGCCACAGCGGGGAGGGGAGCTTCTCTATGTTGCCTTCGCCGGAGATGGTGACCCTTAGAGTTATCGGGTCTCCGACCGTCGTCGTGACCTTGTTCACCGTCGAGTCGATGGAGAACCTGCCCACGGCACCTGAAAACGAACCGGGCCATCGAGGGGGGAGAGGTTGCACGGTCAACTGTATCGAGGGTGTATCATAGTCGAACTGGTCAGGCCCCCCTCTGTCCACTGGGGGAAGGTAGGCACCGGGGCAATTCCTGGCCGACGGCCAATCTATGCACGACTCCTCGGGGACGATCATCGTCGCAGAGCCGATCGACCGGTCGCCGGCCATCGCTGGATACAGGATGGTCGAAACCTGATACACGGTGTAACTGCGGTCATCGACTGTTTCCGAGTACTCCTGTCGAGTCGGCCAGGTCTGGTTTATGAACCCCGAGAATTCGGGCGCTCTGTACTCCGGTATCTTGTCTGTTGGGTAGGCTACATAGAATTTGACGGTATAAGTAACCTGCTGACCGACGTATGGCGTCTCGTCATCGACTTCGGCCTCTACGAAGTAGTTATCACGGACAGTGACCTCCTGACCATCAACCGAGCCGGAGACGCTGAGGATGGCGAGCACAGTCGCCAGTGTAATGATCGACCACGATCTAGAGTTCAAGGTCTGCACCACCCCAGATGGAAGATCGGCGCACAACGGATTCAACAGTCATAGCATACAATAACCCTGTATAGCATTGAGGCGCATCAGCAACCGACCGGCGCCGAGAACGACAGGGGCGGTTTGGTTACGTTTACTTCGGTGACATACGAGCTTCGCCATGTGCCGAGGACATAGGACCCAAGCCGGTGAAGCAAACGGACCGGCAGGTTCGCCAGCTTGACAGTAGTTGGACGCGTAACTAATGTAGTCATTGAATCGCCGCACATCGCCACTGACAGCAATCTAGATAGGTAAGAGACTCCCGCCATGCAATGGAACATAAGGCCAATCGAAGAAACGGAGCTGGAGACTTGGTACACGGTGGTGACAGGGGCCGAGGGCCGAGACCTGATCGCCGACGAGCTAAAGTACGGCGGCCTAGGGGTGCACCTTGATCGCACGTTGGCGGCGTTCGACGACGGGGAGATTGTGGGCTCGGCTCACAACGAAGTCCTCGATATGACCGTTCCGGGTGCCACGCTGAAGTCTGCCTTGGTAGCATATGTCGGCACTATGCCGACTCATCGCCGGCGGGGTATTCTGACCGCTCTGATGAGGCGGCAGTTAGAGGACGTCCATGAAGACGGAGTGCCTCTAGCGCACCTTCAATCCTCGGAAAGCGTGATCTACGGTCGGTTCGGGTATGGGATAGGCGCCTACTGTGAGGATTGGTCGATCGAACGGCACCACACGGCATTCGCCCGGGACCTTGCGCGGGCCGGTAGCTTGCGTTTCGTTTCTCCAGACGAGATGCGGGATGTATTCCCGGATGTTTACGGGCGCGCGAATGCCAGTCGGCCGGGCGTGGTGCCTCTGTCTGAGCACCGTTGGGACGCAAGGATGTGGGACCTCGAGTTTACGCGGGGCGGCGGCAGCAGGTTCTTCCACATCGTCTACGAGGACAGTGGGACAGTCGATGGCTACGTAACCTATCGGATCAGGGGGAGTTCCCTGATTGTCAGGGAGCTGATGTCGACGACTTACTCTGCATATGCGTCCCTGTGGAGATACTGCTTCGACGTAGATCTGAGGACGGAAACGGTGGCGAGGGACCGCCCGGTGGACGATCCGCTGCCATGGATGCTGGCCGACCCCCGGCGGCTGCGCCGCTCCCTGCGTGACGGGGTATGGCTGAGGCTGGTTGATGTCGAAACAGCACTCGCGGCCAGGAGCTATGCGACCGCCGGCACTCTGGTGATCGACGTGGAAGACGCCACGTGTCCATGGAACCAGGGACGGTACTCACTCGACGTGGGGCCTGGGGGCGCGCATATCCGGCGCACGACGGCTGAACCGGACATCATCATGCCTGCTTCTTGTCTGGCGACGTGCTACCTGGGAGCGGCCTCTGCTTCGAGCCTTGCGCGCGCCGGGAGGGTCGAGGCGCTTTCCGAGGGCGCCCTTGCGCTGGCTGACCTC
>JAKZVY010000203.1:0-2897 GCA_047515825.1 Dehalococcoidia bacterium | reverse complement strand
ATCGGGCACACACACAGCGTCTGGATGCCTACTTCGGAAACCTCGAACGTCTGGCTGAGGTCGCCTTCGACAATAACGTCAATACGAGCTTGAGACTGAACGCCAGCGTCCGGTTCGCGGATAGAGTCGGAGTGCCGGACGATCTAATTCTCCACACAACCGACGATCTTGACGAGTTTATGACGGAGTGAACATGGACATGCTGCACCATCCCCTCGATGGCTTTTCACCCGAGCTGTACGTCGCCACTCTGGCGAAGCTCGCTCACTCGGACGGGATTCACAGCGACGAACAGTACATCCTTGACCAGCATGCTGAGCGATTCGGGATCGATCTCGGCAACCTGCCCGATGTGCCGGCAGACCTGACGGAGTTGCCATGGGCCACACGTGTGCTCGTCTATCGCGACGCCGTCATGTTGGCAATGGCGGACGAGGATATGAGCGACGAAGAGCGCAAGTACCTTGCCGACCTTGCCGGACGTATGAATCTACCGGCTGAGACCATCGACTCGATCTCGTTGTGGGTACAGGACTACGGGGCATTACTGGAGCGGCTGGATGCGCTCGTGGTGGAGCCGCTGTAGTGTGAGACTCACCTCTCGAGTCTGTGTCTCTCGCGCGATGCTGACTGGGGCAACGGGCGGCTAAAATGGTTGACGTCGGTCAACCGCTGTCAATCGGCTCCCTCCGTGACCCGCAGTCGTTCAAGATTTCAGGGCTCTTCGGATTCCGGACTTGCAGCGAACAGCTGAACACGCCGCGACCGTTCGCCGCCGAGTAGTCCTCATGGCCGCAGGTCCAGCACGTTATCGACTCCGGTGAACGGAACGGACTTGCATCGCGGGCAGTTCGAGGACGTTCCCATTGCATGTTCTCATGCTTCCAGGTACTTCCATACGTCGATCCCGTAGCTCGAGCGCACCATAGCGGCGAAGCTCAGGATAGCGGTCTCGTCCCCGGTTTCACGTAGGCGCGCCCACTTGGAGGCGACAAGTGCGTTAACGTCAGATGCACGCCGCCTCGCCTCGTTGAAGCGGTGTTCTTCACTCAGGGTGTGCCGTCCGTTCAGAGGGCTTCTGGACAGCTCGGGCGGGCCTCTCAGGCGCGATTTCTGAGGGTGTTCTGGCCGTCTGCCGGTCTGAGGATGTGGACTCGGTTCATTTGGACTGACGTTAGCCATGTCAGGTAGTCTCGCCTGGTTAGAGGCAGTGACGAGAGAGATTCCCCTGTCCCACCCTCTCGGTACGCCGCGCGTCTCTCGCGTCGAGGTATCGGTGCATTCGTGTGGATGTGCCTCATCGTCGTCGGAGAGGGCTTCAGCCACTATCCGGTAAAGCTGTCTCTCGGTCACATCCTGGGCGCCGTATGTGCGCCCGTTGATGGTCTGTGGACGGCCGTACTTCGGGTGACGCCTGAGGTGGCGCGCGATGCTGGGGACGCTCCGGCCCCCATGGTAATACAGGAACCGGGTGAGCCTGTTGCGGTCGACTCGGACTCTACAGCGCACCTGGGCGGAGAGTTGTGCCCGATGCCGCTGTATGGCCGAGAACGCGGTTTCCGACCACTCGCGCCGAACGCACTTGTCGATTGACCTGGAGATCCCCGCCAACTCGTTCTCGCCCATCGGCGTCTTGCCCAGGTCATAAGATACCGTCAGATTGAGTCTGTCGACGATGTCGCGCGAGCTGGCGCCCGCGATGATGCGGCGTGCGTTCGCGGGTCGGAATGCCTCGCGCCTGGCCGCTTCCCAGGTCCGGCAGTTGCGCGAGTCTTCGGCCAGGGTTGAGGAACTCGCTGGCAGCTCGCGTGGTAGGGACCGCGCCAGCTCGCGGAGTGTGAACGGCTCGCGTCGACACCAGATGGTCGTATAGCCGGTTGGTGGTTTGACCGGATTGAGGGTCAGGATTCCGTTGTAGTTAAGGTCCGCGTGCCACGTCAGCGCGATGCCGCGCCGGATGTAATCAAGGAAATGCTGTGGACTGCTGCTGCTGGACGGGTTCCGATGCACCGGCAACTTGAGGATGTAGACGGCGTGAAAGCGTCCGGTCAACTCGTTGCGGACTATCCACGAGGGCAGTAGCGCGTGAGGGTATCGGTCGGTGTTGACGCGGTATCCGTCGATGATCTGCCAGTCTTCCATCGACAGGTCTTCGTTGAGAACTTCAATCCAGCGCCAGAGCGGGAGCATGGTCTTCGGGTTGTCAACATCGAAGGCGAGAGCCGCCGTCGCGTTTTCAGGATTGATCTGGAGGCGGGTCGCTGATTCCCAGGCAAGGGCTGGGTCGACGCGCCGCCCGTACTTGGATTCACCGAACGCCGCCAGTGGGCGAACGTGACACTCAGACAGCCTGTAATCTCGGACGTCTTTGGGGATTGCGGCTTGTACTGACCCGCTGTAAAATTGCATCAGCATTAGGGGTTCGGATGCGGGTAGCGTCGAAACTAAGCGCACCGAATTCTGCTAGGGGCCACTCTGGCAGGAGTGGCCCGCTTTTTTGCCTATATTCTCTGTCAATCAGTATCGCATGGGCTAACGTCCAGCGGAAGTTGTCAGACCTGGGACGGTTTCCGTCCGCCGTGGACGAGGGTGTCCCCGATATCTCCGAAGTCACTCCCCCTGGCAGATATCGCTGATCGAGACTTTGCCTGTGAGATTGGGGAGACTCCCTCTTCTCTCAGAACCTGTCTACGATCTCTGAGAGGGAATAAGTTGAGACTTTTCCCAGAAGAGGATTAATCATGTCTCATTCCAATCTCGACTTTGTACACTCAAGCCGCATGACAGATGGAGTCGAGCATCCTGCTGTATAAGAGTCGTGGGACTTTAATCAGTTCAGGTTTGCGCCCTGAGGTTGCAAAAGTTCCCTGATGGACCCATAGGTATCGTCTGACCAG
>JAKZVY010000202.1:0-14013 GCA_047515825.1 Dehalococcoidia bacterium | reverse complement strand
CGCTTGAACCCCGTATATGGCCTCAACGCCTCCGGAATCGTCACCGACCCGTCCGCCTGCTGGTAGTTCTCCAAGATCGAGATTATCACCCTGGGCAGCGCCAAGCCTGAGCCGTTCAGCGTATGAACTAGGCGGGGCCTCGCGCCCGCCTCCGGCCGGTAGCGTATCCGTCCGCGCCTTGCCTGGAAGTCGGTACAGTTCGAGCACGAGCTGACTTCCAGCCAGCGCTCCGCCCCCGGCGCCCACATCTCGACGTCATAAGCCTTGACTGCCGGCGACGCCATGTCGCCCGTCGCGAGCTCCAGCACCCTGTAAGGGATCTCCAGCGCCGCGACCACCGCCTCGGCCGCCGCGACCAGCGAGTCGAGCTCCTCCGCTGACCTCTCAGGCTCGACGAACTTGTACATCTCTACCTTGTCGAACTGGTGGACCCGCATTATCCCCCGCGTATCACGCCCGGCGGACGCCTTCTCGCGCCGCCAGCACGGCGTATGCGCCACGTAGTATCTCGGAAGATCGTTGGCGCTGAGTATCTCATCGCGGTGCAGGCTCGTTATCGCAGCCTCCGCCGTCGGCACCATCCACAGGTCGTCCTCATCGTCGTGGTACATCTCCTCTTGGAAGCCCGGCAGGTGGCCGCTGGCAAGTGCTGTGTCCCGGTTGATGAGGTACGGAAGATACACCTCGGTGTACCCGTGACGTTCGACGTGCATATCGAGCATGAAAGAGATAAGCGCCCGTTGCAGCTTGGCGCCCAGGCCTCTGAGCACGAAGAAGCGGGAGCCGGCCAGCCGCACGCCGCGCTCGAAGTCGATGATCCCAAGACGCTCGGCGATGTCCCAATGGGCCTCCGGCTCGAAATCGAACGATGGAAGCTCTCCGACCGTTTTTACCACAACGTTGGCCGACTCGTCCGGCCCGACAGGTGCGCTCTCGTCCGGGATATTGGGCACTCTGAGCAGCAGGCTGTCCAGCTTCTCGTCGGTCGAACACAGCCGCTCCTCCAGCTCCCTGATCTGAGAGCTAGCGTTGCGCATCTCTTCGATCAGTTCTTGAGGGCGATCCTTCGACCGCCCCATCTCGCGGCTGACCTCGTTTCGCCTAGCTCTGAGCGCGTCCGCCCGGACGATAAGGGAGCGGCGCTCCTCGTCCAGAGAGAGGATTTCGCCAATCGGAACATCTGCGGCCCTCTTCCGCATGGCTTGCCGCACCAGGTTGGAATCGCGGCGAATGAGTTCGATGGAGATCATCAAGAGCCCCTGGTTAGTGCCGAGTCAGTTGTTCACGGATCTGAGCGAAGGGTCAGTTATTCGTTCGCCGACCCTCAGAGTTGCCAACATCCCTTTCCACGCCTTGGTGGCGGGTTTAGCAACTTCGGGATAGAAGTCGCTCGTTATGTAAGCGTACAGGTTTCCTCGGCGAGCCAGGCAGAAGCGGACGTGCGCTTTACGATTCTCATCCGAATCTATGAAGTCCCCTTCTACCCACGCCAGCTCGAAGCCACGCCGCCGACCTTCCCGTATTCCGCCTAGGCTGATTATCTGTCTACCTACACCGCTGTCCGCCAAGTCCGCGATCATATCTTCCAGTGTCGCCTCTGTACTAAGATTTGGAGGGAAGCGCATGATGCTGACGTCAATCCTCATCCTCTCTCTTGGAGGTTCTACGTCCGAGATTCTAATCCACTCCGCTTTGTCGTCGTGAGTTATCACCCAGTTGGCCGGATACTCAAACATCGCCGCGCCGCGGTCCGCGACGAACATGGAGTTGCCCGGCCGCACCCGCCATCCGTGGGTTTCCGCCAACTGCCGGTATTCGCTGGTCCATCTTTCCCCGTCATATCGCCACATTCCTAAGGTCATGCGCACTCGATCCTCATGCGGTGTCCTGGCTACATCTCGGCATTCTTGACGGTCATCAACACTAGTAGGCCAATTCAATTCATCCTGGAGACCATCCTGGGGTCTTGGATGAATTCACCGAGCTTCAGCGTGCCCAGCACGCCGTTCCAGACGCTGTTGACCTTGCGGCGGTCCTCGGGCCAGAAGTCGATCGTGATGAAGGTGTAGACTCCGGGGCCCCTGGCGAGGCAGATGCGCGAATGGGCCTTCCGGTCTTCATTGGGGTCTATGAAATCGACCTCCAGCCATGCCGCTTCCAGGTCGCGTCGCTTCGATTCGCGGAACGGCCCGCGATTCGTCAACCCGCGCGAATCTTTGGAGAGGGCAGCATCCTCGATCAGATCGGTGAGAAGCAGATCGCTCCAGTCGATGGGTGGGACGTGGATAACGGAGACCTCCAGTCGGATGTTGTCATCCGGCTCCTCTTTGTCGAAGAACCTGACGGATCCGCCCTCGTGCGGCGATACGATCCAGCTTGCAGGGTACTCGAATTGCACCGCGCCCCTGTTCGCCACGAATATCTTGTTGCCGAGCTTAGCCCTCCACCCGTGGTTCTGGGGCAGTTTGATGGCGCGTTTTTGCCACTTTGCCATTACGAATTGGCCCCGCTCTGTCTTACACCATTTCGTTGTGAGTACACCGTGAATTGCCAGACCGTAGGGTCGAGTTTTCAAACCCGCCTGTCCCTGTCGAAACGCCGCTCTTGTCTCGTGGGTATTCTATTGAGGCATCTATGGGGACGCAAGCGAGATGTACATCCACCGGCAGCGCAGTCGGCTATAATGTACGCACTGCGAAGCAACCGACGGAGATTGGACATTGACGAACGCTAACGTCTGGGTGTCAGAGTACGCCGACGAGCTTATCGAGACCCCCAGGGCACACCTGAGGCTGACCCTCGAACAGGACGCGCAGGGCCTTGTGCTCACGTACCAGGATAGGGAGCTGCTGAGATGCTTCCTGACTCCTAACGGGATGCTGGCCGGCGGGTTTGTGGCCCAGTCCCTGGGGGTGAGGCTGCCGCCGCTCGGTGAGTCCGTTGTGGCGAGGGTATCGACCGGAGTCCTGTACCGGGTTCTGGGCGTTTGCCAGTTGGACTACTCCGAAGAGGCGTCCTACATTGTACTCGAGAGGCTTTTGGAGGAGGCCCAGATGCAGCGTGGCGCCACCAACCTGGCTGAGTAGGCCGCGTTGAACTGGCCCCATTGTGGCACTATAATCTCACGGAGTCGGCATAGCCGCATTGAGGCGTGAATGTTTCAGGACTACGGAGAGTTAAAACCCGGCACGCAGGTCTCCAGTAAGGTGTACGAGCTGGAGCCTGCTCTCGTGTCTGACTACGTGGACGCCGTCCAGCACCAGAACGGACTCCTCGAAGACGCCCAGGGCCGGAAGCTGGTGCCGCCGATGGCGGTCGCCGCTCTCAGCATCCGGGGCGCGGTGGAAGACCTTCGGATTCCCGGCGGCATGCTTCACGCCGGACAGGAGATACGGTTCAGCCGCGCAGTTACCGTCGGGACGCGCCTGAACTGCGTGGCCACGCTGGCTCAGAACTCGGTCCGGGGAGACTGGCGGTTTCTTATCGTCGATTGCCGCGTAACCGAAGACGACTCGGAGGTGATGACCGGCAAGAGCACGATCATGATTCCGGTGGGCCAGGGTCCCCATGAGGCTGAAGGCTGATGCAAACCGGCGACAGTTTGCCCGAGGTCCACAGGCTCATCGACCAGACCCGGATCGAGCAGTATGCGAAGGCGTCGGGAGACTTCAACCCGATACATATCGATCAGGACTTTGCCGCGCGAAGTCAGTTCGGAGGGACGATCGCTCACGGCATGATGGTCGCGGCCACGATTTCGGAGATGATGACATCCGCATTCGGACGGCGCTGGTCAGACACCGGAAGCATGAAGATCAGATTCAGGTCGCCGGTCAAGCCCGGCCAGAGCGTTACGGCTCAGGGCACGGTCAAAACCGTCAGAGCGTCGGAGAAGGGCAGCAGGGTCCTTTGCGCCGTCTCCGTAGTCAAGGACGATGGCGAAACGGCTATCGCGGGTCAGGCGGAGGTCACTCTGGCCCCATCCTGACCTCAAAATTCACTGGGGAGAGATAGATTTGGCAACTGAGACCGGACAGGTCAGAATCGCGGTTGACGCGATGGGTGGAGACCACGCTCCGTCGGAGATCGTAAAGGGCGCGGTTGAGTTCGCCGCGTCGGGTGAGGGCCAGGTTATGCTGGTTGGCGACCCCGAAGCCGTCCAGCGAGAGTTGGCCGCATATGACGTCTCACGGCTTCCCATCGGCGTGGTCCCCAGCGAAGGGGTCATCGAGGAGGGAGAACCTCCGGCGCTCGCGTTGCGTCAGAAGCCCAAGGCCTCGATTCTCGTCGCGACGGGAATCGTCAAACGCGGCATGGCGGACGCCTGCGTTACGATGGGTTCTACGGGAGCGGCAATGGCCGCCGCCGCGGTCGTTCTCGGACTCGTCAAGGGTGTCGAGCGTCCGGCGCTCGGCGGGCCGGTTGTGGGCGTAGCGCCTAAAACCTGCATCCTCGATCTTGGTACCAACGTCGACTGCCGTCCCAGGCAGCTCCTCAGCTTCGGCGCGCTCGGCGACGTGTTCGCCAGGTCGTTCTGGGGTGTGGAGAGTCCGCGCGTGGCGCTCTTGAGCGTCGGCGCTGAGGTCGGCAAGGGCAACAGGCAGGTCCGCGAGACGACAGACCTGTTCGCCAAGAGCGGCCTGAACTTCATTGGCAACATCGAGGCTAACGAGGTGCCGCGCGGAGGCGCCGATGTGGTAGTGTGCGATGGCTTCGTCGGCAATATCGTGATGAAGCTGACCGAGGGACTTGGACAGCAGATCGAGCGGTATCTCCGTGCAAGTCTGTCGGGCAGACTGGCCGACGAAGATCTCAATGAGGTGCTGGTCGAGATATATGAGATGAACAACGTTGTCGAGACGCGCGGAGGCGGGCCTCTGCTTGGAGTCAACGGAGTCAGCGTCGTGGGACATGGCGCTGCTCGATCCGACGCCGTCACCCGCGCGATCGGAACCGCCAAGCTGGCCATCGAGACGGGGTTCGTCCCACAGATGAACCGGCAGCTCGAAGAGCTCGACGCGAGGCTGAACACATAACCCTCAAGGGGTCCGAAGTTCGCAGGAGGAATCTTGGTCAAGTCTGACATAGATGGGCGCTTCGCGCTGGTGACCGGAGCGTCGAAGGGCATCGGAAGAGCAGTCGCCCTCCGTCTTGCCGAGCAAGGCGTGAACGTCGCCGTCAACTACAATAGGTCGGAGTCCGAAGCCGACGAAGTCGTCCGGGCCATCGAAGCCCACGGCGTCACGACGTTCAAGGTCCAGGCCGACGTCAGCCACCCCGACGACGTAACAAGAATGGTCGACGAGGTGACGGAGCGCTTCGGTGCGGTCGACATCCTCATCAACAACGCTGGCATCATAAGCGATGGACTTCTAGTACGCATGTCAGACGACGCATGGGACAGTGTCATCGGCACAAACCTGTCCGGGACGTTCTACTGCTCGAGGGCCGTACTCAGGGGGATGATCCGGCGCAGGTGGGGCAGGATCATCAACATAGGGTCGGTGGTCGGCATCAGGGGAAACATCGGCCAGACCAACTACTCGGCTTCCAAGGCCGGAATCATGGGTTTCACCAAGGCTCTAGCCAAGGAGGTAGCGACCCGCCGCATCACCGTCAACACGGTCACCCCCGGCTACATAAGCACCGATACGGTCGACGTTCTCCCGCAAGCGACCAAAGACCGTATCATGACCTGGATTCCGCAGGGGCACTTCGGCGAAGTGGATGACGTGGCCCACCTGGTCGCGTACATCGCCAGCGAGAAGGCCAAGTACATGACCGGCCAGGTCGTCAGCGTAGACGGTGGAATGGCTATATGAGGCGGGCCTCGTGACGTTCGAGGGCAAAATCGCGCTCGTCACGGGAGGCTCACGCGGTATCGGAAAGGCTATCGCGCTGGATCTGGCGAGCCGGGGCGCCGACATAGCCTTCAACTACCTTCGCAATCACCGAGCCGCATCCGAAACCGAGTCAGAGATCGAGGCGATAGGCGTGCGTTGCCTCAAAGTCCGTGCGCACCTGGGTGACGAGGCTAAGATTGCGAGCCTTTTCGAGGCTATCGAGACCAAATTCGGGCGGCTTGACATTCTAGTCAACAACGCCGCGACCGGCGTCCAGAGGCCCGCGCTGGAGCTGGAGTCAAAGCACTGGGACTGGACGCTAAATGTCAACGCGAGGGCCGCGTGGCTTTGTGTGGTCGCGGCCTCCAAGCTGATGAAGGACGGCGGACACGTCGTCAACATTTCAAGTGAGGGGTCTAGACGTGTGCTGCCGTTCTACTTCTCGGTGGGCGTGTCCAAGGCCGCGTTGGAGGCCGTCACACGCTACCTGGCGGTCGAGCTAGCCCCGCTCAACATCGTTGTGAACGCCGTATCGGGCGGCTACGTCGATACCGGCGCTCTGGACCACTTCCCGACGAAGGAGGAGATGCTGGAGTCAGGCCGCAACATCCCCGCCGGCCGCATGGTGACCGTCCAAGACATCGCCAGGACGGTTGCATTTCTCTGCTCGCCGGATGCCGAGATGATCAGAGGTCAGGTGATAGTGGTGGACGGCGGAGCGACGCTCGAATCGCGCGGAGGCCGCTAACCGACCTCAGTCGTCCTCCGGCGGACGCAGGTCTGAGACAGTCGCCGGTACAGACCCGGTGGCGTGCTGTACCTGGACGGTCGCTCCCTCCTCGTAGAAGCGTTTGCGTAGGTAAGCCAGCGCAAAACCGGGGATCGAGGACGTGACCTCGCCCGCACTATCGCCGTCCACGGTCAGCGCCGAACCCGGCTCCAGCGTTATTGTGTCCTCGACGACTAGCCGGCACAGGAAGCGCTGGACGCGGTCGTAGGTATTTAGCCTCGCGACAACCTCCTGGCCTATGTAGCAGCCCTTGTTGAAGCTGATGTGGGGTTTGAGGTTCGCCTCCAGCGGATTGTGAGATTCGTTCAGCTCGCTGGGGAACGCTGGGATACCCTGCTCGATCCTCAGCATCTCCAGAGCCGACGTGCCGGGCTTCTCAATGCCATCGGACGGGATGTCCTGGCCGCGCGGCACAATGACCTCCCAGGCGGGCAAGGAGCCGCTCTCGGTTCTGACGATAACTATCACACCGTCGCCGGTCTCGGAAGCCGTGTGACTCAGCGGCGTAGTCAGACCCCATGCCCCGAATCCAGCCTCAGACAGTGCGTCACCCGCTGCATCGCCAACGAACAGGAAGTGGCTCGTGTCCGGTGCGATGTCGGTTACGGTTATGTCTTCAGCAAACGTGTAGAAGTCGATCCACTCAACCACCCTGTCCTGCGTTCCTGGACTGGTGAGCATGAGCAGGTGGTCTCCCATATGCAGGATCCGGAGCAAGTCGATGATGCGCCCTTTGTTGGTCGTCAGCACCGTTTCCATGCCGCCGCCGGGACGCATCAGCTCCAGGTCGTTGGTCGACAGCCGGTTCAGCAGATCGAGCGCATCGTCGCCGCGTACGCTCAGCCTGCCGTAGTTGGAGACATCGAACATAGCCGTGCCCGTCGATAACCTGGGCGATAGACTCACCTTTGAACTCGTACTCATCACACCCCTAAAACGCGAGCGCCGCGTTACATGGACGCGGCGCGGCGATACAAAGCTCCTGCTGCTGGCCTAGACGCTGAACGAAGTGCCGCAGCCGCACGTCGTCTTCGCATTCGGGTTATTGAACACGAACCCCTTGCCGTTGAGTCCACCCGAATACTCCAGGATGGTCCCGGCCAGAAAGATGTACGACTTGCGGTCCACGTAGAGCCTGAGCCCGTGTTCCTCGACGACCTTGTCATCTTCGCTCGGCGTGTCCACGAGATCCAGGATGTAGGTCATTCCGGCACAGCCCCCGCCTTTTACCGAGACCCGCAGGCTGGAGTCCGGCTTGCCGGACTGCTGCGCGAATACGCCGACATGGCTGGCAGCTTCTTCTGAAATGTTGATTGTGAGCGGCGCTGGTGCGGTCTGCTGCATCATATCTCCCAACTCCTAGAGTCAGTGAACTGGCTGCGTCTGTCGTCTATGGAACTACTCTGGATTCTACTAGCTGCCGCGTCGAGAGTCAATTTGCCCAACGCGTCATCCGCCGCTATAGAGGTGGTTCTGTTTTCCCTCTGAGCACTCGACGTTTGTACAGAACCAAAACACCTTGGGCATGGGAGGCATACGTACTCCGTCGTGCTCCCGCCGCATCTCCGAACCGCAGAGAGGGCAGACAGCAGCCGTGTTTCGATCTGGGACCTGTTGACTCGCCACTTTACAACTCCCTGCAATGGATTCCGCCCGGCGCGAGCGCGTCTCCGTCAATCATACCATGCGGGTAGGTCGTCTGGAATACTTTCATCGTTGACCCGCTGGTGTTGGGTTCATATACTCGACATGAGACCGACTTGATAGGGGGAGTCTGCATGGGTAACTTTGAAGGAAAGGTAGTGATCGTGACGGGCGCCGCACTTGGCATGGGGGGCGACACAGCGACGGCGTTCGCGGCTGAGGGCGCGAGCGTCGTAATCGCCGACGTGAATAGCGAGCTCGGCAACCGCCGTGTGTCGGACATCGAGGCCGCCGGAGGCAGTGCCCTCTGTGTCGAGGCCGATGTGGCGGTGGCGGCGGACGCCCGGAGTGTCGTCGAGAGCGCCGTGGCCGAATTCGGAGGGGTGGACGTGCTGTTCAACAACGTTAGAATCCAGCCCGTCTACTCGTATCTCAACGTGGAGGACACTACTGAAGAGATGTGGGACCACATCGTGGGCGTCAATCTCAAGAGCTACTTCCTCATGGCGAAATACGCGATCCCTGAGATACGGCGCAGGGGTGGAGGCGCGATAATCAACAACGCCAGCGTGCAGGGATTGCAGTCTCAGTACGGAGTGCCGGCGTACGCTGCCAGCAAGGGCGGAGTGCTCTCGCTGACCCGCCAGATGGCGCTGGACTACGCCTCTGAAAACATCAGGGTTCTTGCCATATGCCCAGGGACCATCGACACCAACATGGTCAGGACCGTCGCTTCTGCCGAGGGCGGAGACATTGAGGAGACCCTCGCGAGATACGGCGAAGGACATCCGATAGGCCGTATCGGTACGGGTCAGGACATAGCAAATCTCGTGATGTTTCTGGCCAGCGAGCGCGCCTCTTTCATGACCGGTACTCACGTCATAATCGACGGCGGCTACATGGCGCTCGGAGCCTGGGCAGGCGGCGCGGGCGGCTCGATCGAAAAGTAGCTCTTAGGCCAGCCGCTCAGTTCGGCTTGACCAGGATGCGAAAGACGTCCTTGGTGGGGGCGAGCATTCGCGGGAACGCGGTCTCAAGCACATCGTCAAGGCCTACAATCTCGGTTACGAGTTGACGTGTTCGGATCTCGCCTGACGAGATCAATCTGACAGCGTCCTCCACGTCGGCTTGCGTGTAGGCGAGCGAGCCTGTCATCGACACCTCCGTACTGACGAGGCTGTTGAAGTCGAACCTGGGTGTCGAGGTGTATATGGCGACCACGACCACAAGACCGCCTCTGCGTACCATCCGCACCGCCTGTTCGGGGATCGACTCCGCCCCCGCTGTATCGATCACGATATCCGCTCCGACGCCGCCGGTCAGCGACGCGATAGTCTCCACAGTATCGCCGCTGGACGCTTCCAGCACCTGGTCCGCGCCTAGCTCCTGGGCGAGGTCGAGACTCATCTGGCGCGTATCCACGGCGTACACAGTCGCGCCGAACGCCTTGGCCGCCTGCATCGCGAGCAGCCCGACGGTGCCCGCGCCCAGCACCACCACCGTGTCTCCCGGACCCGCTCCGCTCCGCTTCACGGCATGAATGGCGACTGCGGTCGGTTCCGTGAGCGCCGCTTCCTCGCTCGAAAGGTCGCTCGGAATCTTCACAAGCTGGTCAGACCGCCAGACCAGCCTCTCGGCCAGCCCGCCGTCTATCCCGAATCCGACGGCTGCCATTCCAGGGCATTGTGTCGGCTCCCCGCTGGTGCACCAGTAGCAAGCCCCACAGGTCAGGACGCCGTTGATCGCGACCCTGTCTCCGGGCGCCACGTCCTCGTTCGGCGCGTTGACCTCCATGACCGTCGCGGTGATCTCGTGACCGGTCACCATCGGCATCTTCTTCCCGGTAACCGGATTTGGCTCTTCCCCTGCGATGAACGCCGGGCCGTACAGATACTCCTCGATGTCGGTGGCACAGATGCCACAGTAGTCCACTCGCAGCAGCGCCTCGCCCGGCCCGGGGTTCGGATCGGGCCAGTGCTGCACTCTCAGGTCTCTGTTGCCGTGATACACCAGCGCTCTCATCTATGGCCTCCCGTATCGGTTGGATGAGGCGAGTTTATGGTCGATAGAAGGGCGAGTCAAGGTTGCCTTCCTGAAACACTCACGCTCTAACCCTTACATCGCATTTAGCCTAGATACGATTGCCCCGTTGTTCGTGACATCGCCGTGCGCCGTGCCCTCGGATACGCTAAGATATTTGTAGAGAGACTGGTCATGACTCAGATCACGACAGCCGAAGACCTCATCGAAGTCCTGAACGCCGACCCCGAGATCCGCCACCGGCTGTTCGAGGCGTTCGGACTTTCTGCGTTCCCCGAGCTCTATGGGAGAATGGATGCGTTCGAGCACACCCAGCAGCGGATTCTGGAGACGCTCACGCAGCATAGTGAGATGCTGCGTAGGCATGGCGAGATACTTATGGAGCACAGTGACTCGTTGAGGATACTTCGTGAGAACGTCTCGGGTCTCGGCGATACTACCAACGAGCTCAGTTCGAAGCTCGACGACCTCAACTCCATGGTCCGGGGAGAACAGTTGGAGAGGAAGGCGTTCAACGTGGTCTCTGCGCGGCTGGGCAGGATCATGGATAAGAGAATTCGCAGGATCGAGCCCATGTTGACCCAGACCGGCGCGATTTACTACAACATGCAGCACTTGTGGCCGGTGCAGGATGCCCTCGCGGACGGGGAGATCTCCGATTCAGACTACGACCGCCTGATGGTGACCGACCTCGTCTTCAGAGCCTACTTTCAGCAGACTCTCCACCTGTTCCCGGTGGAGGTGTCCAACACTATCGCCCAGGACGACGTGGACAGGGTTGCCCGCTCCGCCGATATTCTCAAGAAGATCTTTGACGATGCCGACGCGACCCCTATCGTAGCCGGCACCCTCATTAGCCCCTGGGTGGAGATGCACGCGGACAAACTCGGAGTGAAGGTCGTCACCTTTGCATTCGACCGGACCGCCTGACGGCTCTTGGTGTGAGGGTGGTTCCGGCCGACTGTTCCTTGACTCGATTTTTCACGTTGTGCTAACGTCATCCCATACAGCCGAAAGCCAATGGCGAAGACGGGGAGTAGTAGGGGGGAGCTCAGCCATAGCGAGCCGGGAACGGTGGAAACCCGGCCTGTCGAGTCCCCCGAACTCGCCCCTGAGCCTCCGGCCTCAAACCTCAGCGGTCAGGGCTGGACGGAACGCACCGTTATCGCGCAATGAGTGTCCGCGGATTGCGGAAACTAGGGTGGTACCGCGGGTTAGAAATCGAGGCCCGTCCCTTGCTAGGGACGGGCCGTTGCTTTTTACGACTGGCGGCATCGATAGATAGTGCTGCAAAAGGAAGGTCCAGATGGCCACTGAAACAACCCAGTCCTCGCGCATGGCGTACGGACATCGCAAGATAGAGTCTACGTGGGGAGAGCGCTGGCAGCGCGACGGCGTCTACACGGTCAGCGACGACGACCCGCGCCCGAAGTGGTACGAGCTTCACATGTACCCGTACCCGTCCGGCGACCTCCACATCGGCCACTGGTTCGCGATGTCGGGAGCGGACGCCCACGCCCGATTCATGCGGATGAAGGGCTTCAACGTCCTGCATCCGATGGGCTTCGACGCGTTTGGCCTGAACGCAGAGAACGCCGCAATCAAGAGCGGCGTTCACCCATACCAATGGACGATGTCCAACATCGAAAACATGAGACGCCAACTCAGGTCCATGGGCGCGATGTACGACTGGGACCGAGAGGTGGTCACCTGCACGCCCGACTACTACAGGTGGAACCAGTGGCTGTTCTTGCAGCTCTACAAAAGCGGGCTGGCCTACAGAGACGGCGCGCCGGTCAACTGGTGTCCGTCCTGCCAGACGGTGCTCGCTAATGAGCAGGTCATAAACGGACAGTGCGAGCGTTGCGACTCTGCGGTGACCCAGCGGGAGATGGAGCAGTGGTTCTTCCGCATCACGCAGTACGCGGATGAGTTGTTGGACCACTCCAAGATCGACTGGCCGGAACGCATAAACGTGATGCAGACGAACTGGATCGGCAGATCCGAGGGTGTGGAGGTCGGATTCGACATCTCCGGGTACGGGCTGGAGGAGGACTCCATACGCACGTTCACCACCCGAATCGACACGGTATTCGGCGTGACTTTCATCGTGCTCGCACCTGAGCATCCGCTGGTCGCGAAGCTGACGACCGATGAGCAGCGAGATGTGGTCGAGTCGTACGTGGAGCAGGCCCGTCGTCAGACGGAGATCGAGCGGCTGTCCACCGAGAAAGAGAAGACCGGCGTGTTCACGGGCGCGTACGCGGTGAACACGCTGAACGGCGAACGGGTGCCGGTATTGACCGCAGACTATGTGCTGCTCAGCTACGGCACCGGGATGGTGATGGGAGTGCCAGCCCACGACCAGCGGGACTTCGAGTTCGCCAAGAAGTACGACCTGCCGATTCGTGTGGTTATCGCTCCCCCTGACTGGGACGGGAGCGAGCTTGAGGAGGCGTACCTCGGAGAGGGAACCCAGGTGAACTCCGGCGAGTTCGACGATCTCCCCAGCTCCGAGGGCATGGAGAAGATAGCCGACCGTGTCGAGGCGCTGGGATTGGGAGGCCGCGCCGTCAACTACAGGATGCGCGACTGGCTAATCAGCAGGCAGAGGTACTGGGGGACTCCGATTCCGATAGTGTACTGCGGTGCCTGTGGTGAGGTGCCGGTCCCGGAGGCTGACCTGCCTGTGCTGCTTCCCGATGACGCGGAGTTCCGGCCAACCGGCGATTCACCTCTCGCACTGCACAGCGAGTTCGTGAATACGACGTGCCCAGAGTGCGGCAGCCCCGCCAAGCGTGAGACTGACACGATGGACACCTTCGTGGACTCCTCCTGGTACTTCCTGCGATACGCCAGTCCAAGCTACCACGATGGCCCGTTCGACCCGGTCGCCGCCATGGACTGGAACCCCGTAGATCAGTACACGGGCGGTGTAGAGCACGCCGTCATGCACCTGCTTTACGCCCGGTTCTTCGTCAAGGCGATGCGTGACCTCGGCCTCGTGGACTTCGATGAGCCGTTCGTGCGCCTGGTGAATCAGGGCACTATCGTGTTCAACAGCCAAAAGATGAGCAAGTCGAGGGGTAACGTGATCGCCCCTGACGACTACGTCGAAGATGTCGGCGCAGACGTAGTCCGCACATACCTGATGTTCATGGGCCCCTGGGAGCAGGGGGGAGACTGGAACGATAACGGTATCAACGGCATGGCCCGCTGGACAAACAGGGTGTGGGAGCTGTGCCAAAGAGACCCGCAGGAGCTAGGCGGCGAGATGTCCGACGGGGTTGCGGTTGGAGATCTACGCCGCGCGCTGCACAAGACCATCCGCAAGGTGTCGGAGGACATGGAGCGGTTCAAGTTCAACACTGGCATCGCGGCCATGATGGAGTTCTCCAACACCCTCAACCAGGCGTGGCAGACCGGAAACGTGGACGCCAACGTCTGGCGCGAGTCGATCAGGGGCCTGGTCTTGATGATGGCTCCGATAACGCCGTTCCTGGCCGAAGAGCTCTGGAGTCACGTCGGCGGGGGATACAGCGTCCACCAGCAGCTGTGGCCTGAGTGGGACGAGGATCTCGCGGCAGACGAGACGATAACGCTGGTCGTGCAAGTCAACGGCCGTCTGCGCGACCGCATCGAGGTCCCCGCGGACGTCACCGAGGAAGACGCGCAGTCCATCGCCCTGAAGTCGGA
>JAKZVY010000201.1:0-3008 GCA_047515825.1 Dehalococcoidia bacterium | reverse complement strand
TCTCAGAGGTCGGCAGCGACAGGCTGAAGGTCTGCCTCGACACGGAGCACTGCTTCGCGGCGGGCTACAACCTCGCCGATCCGGACGGCATCGACGCCGCGATGGAGGAGTTCGATAGACATATTGGCCTCGATCGGCTGGTCGTCGTTCATGCCAACGACGCCAAGGTCGAGCTCGGCTCAGGGGTCGACAGGCACGAGAACATCGGGGAAGGTCACATCGGAACAGCCGGGTTCGAGGTGATAATGAGCAATGCCGCGTTCCAGGATGTCCCGTTCATTCTGGAAGTGCCGGGACCGGACAAGAAGGGTCCGGACAAGGACAACGTTGACCGGCTCAAGGAGATACGAGCGCGTCTCGGTTCCGGTGAACAGACGTGAAGGTCTCTGGCGAAGGCCGGTCGGACTCGCCTCTCGAAGCGGGGATCCTAGGCGGCGGCAATCTCAGAGCAGCCGTGCTCGGAGCCAACGACGGCCTGGTCTCCAACCTCAGCCTGGTGATGGGAGTTGCGGGCGGCGTTGACGATCCCAAGTTCGTTCTTCTCGCCGGTATCGCGGGCCTGGTTGGGGGCGCGTTCTCCATGGCGGCCGGTGAGTACATATCGGTCAGGAGCCAGCGCGACGTTTACAGGCATCAGATCAGTCGGGAGTCCTCCCGCCTGAAGGACTCTCCTGAGTATGGAATAGCGCTGCTGGAGCGGATTTACAGAATGAAGGGGCTGACAGCCGACGAGGCCTCCGAAGTCGCCCGCCGGATCATGCTCGATGCAGAGGTCGCGCTGGATACCATCGTCAGGGAAGACCTGGGACTGACTCCGAACGCGCTGGGTTCGCCGTTCGGCGCGGCTTCCAGCTCGTTCGTCGCTTTCGTGCTGGGCGCGATTGTCCCCGTTCTGCCCTACCTGTTCGACGCTGGACCGATGGCTTTCACGCTCAGCGCGGTTCTGAGCGCGGTCGCCTTGGCCGGTATCGGAGCGGTCGTTGCCTCCGGCTCCGGCCTGAACGCCGCATGGGGCGCGGTCCGGATGCTTGCGGTTGGCGGCCTCGCCGCCGCCGTCACGTACGGAATCGGCCGTTTGGTCGGCGTTCATGGCATCGGGCTGACGATTTCCTGATAGTATGGGGTGCCGCTGAATCAGATAGACGGAATCGAGGAGCAGCTACTATGGGACTTGAAGGCAAAGTATGCATCATCACGGGAGGTGGAAGTGGAATCGGGAGAGCATCCGCGCTGATGATGGCGGAGGAGGGTGCGATCGTGATAGTCTTGGGCCGCACGGCGTCCAAGGTCGAGGCGGTCAGAGATGAGATCGCCGCAGCCGGTGGAACGGCCGAGGCATACGGACTCGACGTCGTCGACAAGCCCGGTATCGAGAAGATGGTGGAAGACGTCCTTGACCGGTACGGCAAAGTAGACGTCCTCGTCAACAACGCGGGCCACAGCTCGCCGCGCCGTATGCTGATGACGACCACGGCCGAAGACCTCAGAAGCGTTTACGACAGCAATCTGGTCGGGTCAGTAATCTGCACCCAGGCCGTAGTCCCACATATGCGTGACGCGGGACAAGGGACGATCATCAACGTCTCCTCCATGGCCGGCGTCAACGCGAGCCCGCTGGCCGGGATGAGCTACAGCGCGGCCAAAGCCGCGGTCATCAACTTCACCGAGTTCCTGAACTCCGAGCTGCGCAACACGGGCATAAGAACCAGCGTCGTCATTCCCGGCGAGGTCGATACTCCTATCCTGGACGGGCGGCCTGTTCCGCCTTCCGCCGAGGCCAGGAAAATGATGGTAACCGCCGAAGACACGGCTGAAGCCATTACGCTGATAGCGCGTCTGCCCCAGCGCGCCGCCATCCCAGAGCTAGTCATTCGCCCCACTTGGATGAGGGACACCAGCAAAGAGGCCAACGTCGCCTGACGCGAGGCTCAGGAAGCGTCGTACTCGCCCGGGGACTCTGCGAGCGCGGACGCGACCTCTCTGATCCGGCTCAGGCTCGCCGAGGCGTAGTCTGTTGCCTCGTACCGCTGAATCTGCTGCTCCTTCACCCCGATTCTGTCCGCGAGATTTTTCTGACTCAGTCCCTGGGCGATCCGTGCTTTGATCAGGACTGCTGGTATCTGCGTGACTGCCGTGAGCTCATCAAACTGGAAATCGCCCGACTTCAGGGATTCATATTCGCGCATTTCGCTTTCAAGATCGGCGAGCTGGCTGCTCAGAGCCTCCTCCTGAGCCTTGACTATGAGCGGGTGTACCCCTTCTTCATGGCCGCGTTTCTCTCTGAGGCTCTGAAGCGTCAGCACGAATCCGTTGGCCTGAGTTTTGGTAATCCTGTACTGACGCTCGTTCTTGATCATTTCATACCTTCCAAGTCTATGGCTACTATCCCTTTAGGTTTTCCAGTGCTCTTGTCCGTCTGGAAGAATTGCAAGAACGACAATCCTTCAGAGTTCGCAATGACTGACGCGGGAAACAACTCCCCCATGTACTTGGCCTTCTGTGTCGCCCTTCCGGGGTCGAATGTCAGCAGGACCGGATCGAGTGCTTCCGGATCAACGCCGTCTTCTTCCCAGCACGCGTCATAGTCGTTTGGGAGAACCTTGTCCGTTACGAAGCTCCCGTTGATGTAAACCGTCCGGCAGCCCGCATCTTTCAGGTTCTCCAGTGCTGCTCTTAGCCCGGATAGCAGCTTTTGTCTCCAAGGATTGCCACCGAATTTCCTGGTGAAGTCTTCCCAGTTGGTCCAGTGGACCCCTGACGGGAGAAGACCATCAGCGCCAAACCGAAGCATCGTTGCACAACTATATCATTGGGTTGCTTTGATGTCAAACTCATGCGTCGAAGTCCGGGACTTTCTCATAGCCTGCGAGGGGCGGAGCCTGCGGCTAGTTTATGGGGAGATTGTCGGACAGGCCGAACTCTGAGGCTAGGTCTCGCAGCTTCTCCCAGGTGGAGTCTTCGACGTAGATACCGTCTGCCAGAAGCTGCTGAGTGCGACGGTGCTCCAG
>JAKZVY010000200.1:0-3051 GCA_047515825.1 Dehalococcoidia bacterium | reverse complement strand
CCACACTTCTATCGCGAGGTCAAGAGGCATCGCGCCGGGGCCAGGGCCTTTCCATTGTCCCGAAAACCGCATACCGTCATTCCCGCGCAGGCGGGAATCCGGGTGGGTGGAGGAGCACGTCCTTTTTGTGTGAGCCAACTTTGGAAAGGCCCTGCGCCGGGGCATGTCTTTTTCGTAGTGAGCCAACTTTGGAAAGACCCTCCTGTTTTTCATACCCATATTGTCTGTGGTGGCATTTGGCATTATACTGGCGCCGTCCGGGACTTCATGTCAGGGTGCCTAATTCAGCTTGATGAAGTAGGCGGGAAGCTTGGAGGGGCTAGAGGCCCTCGGACACCAGTGAGAGTAAGCGTGGACCCCTCGATAGGAAGCTTGGAGGGATCGATCATTCAGTAAGTCGGCCACCATCATCGCGTAGGCGCAGTTCGTTCCAGTTCGGGTCGGTTATTTTTCAGCCAGGTGTAGAAATGCGAGATCTAGATAAAGGGGGCGCTATGACAGACCTTTCAGGTAAAGTGGCTATCGTCACTGGCGCGGGCCGCTATCGTGGTATAGGTCGGGATACCGCCCTCGCCTTGGCGCGGGCGGGCGCCGACGTTGCTGTCACCGGAACAGGGCGCTCACCCAGCACCTTCCCTGACGATGAGAAGGCGATGGGGTGGCGAGATATCGATAGCGTGGCTGAAGAGGTGCGTGCCCTGGGACGCCGCGCCATGACCATCGTCGCCGATTTGGGCAATGGCGCCCAGGCACGAGGGATCGTGGAGCAGACCGTAGCTGAATTGGGGTCTGTCGATATCCTGGTTAACAACGCGGCATATGCGATGGCCGGGGACCGTGTTCCGGTAGTCGAACTCGACGACGCTCTTTGGCACCGCGTGCTCGACATCAAGATCCACGGCTCCTTCTACGCCTCCAAGGCCGCCGCCCAGGCGATGATTCGCCAGGGGTCAGGCGGAAGCATCGTCATGGTCTCCTCCATCGCTGGAAAGATCCAGCCGCGCAACCTCGCGGCTTATGTCGTCGCCAACATGGGACTCCAGGGTCTCACTGGCAGCTTGTCCAAAGAGTTAGGCCAGTACCAGATCAACGTCAACTGCGTCTGCCCGGGCATCATTGATACATCACGTTGGGACGATAAGCGCGACAATGCGCCCGGAGGGCGCGAGGAGTGGGAGCGGTTAGAGACGGCCATACCCATGGGACGGACGGGTACCGGGGATGATGTGGCTAGCGCGATCGTCTTCCTTTGCTCGGACGAGGGCCACTGGGTCAGTGGTCAGTGTATCAACGTCGATGGAGGCCAGGTTTCCTCTCACTGAGGGCGCTTCCCAAGCGCTGGCCCGATGCCACCACTACGTGTGGGCCGGGCACCTGAGTCGACAGTCACGGTCAGACCACTCCCAAAGGCATTGTATGCCTAGCGCCGTGGTCATCGCGAGCCCCAAGGGAGACCACTGGCTGAAGACCACCGTCCCGCATAATCCGCTGGGGCCGGTCAGCGCGGCGGCGTGTGTGAATCTGTGCATGGCGTCCACGAACGTGGGTGTTCAGGAGATGCCGCGGCGTCCGGGGAGCTTCGCGACGGACCTGTTCCCGGTGCAGATCGAGTGGGACGACGGGTACGCGTGGGTGCCGGACAGCCCCGGGCTGGGGGTGGACTTCGACGAGGCGGCTCGCGATGGCAAATCCGGCGCCGCTGAATAGCTGGCCGGCGCAGCTTCGGAGGAACGACGGGGCGTTGACGAACTGGTAGGGGGCGCTTGCTTCCGATCGCACCGTTACGATAAGTGTTCATCCAGTACATCTGTCAACGGACTTCCAGCCGAACAGCGTTACTTGCCACGTGCCCTAATGGCTTGACCAAGACACATATGGTATGTACAATATAGGCATAGATTACGAATGGGATGACGGCAAGCGATGGTCGAACCTGGACAAGCATGGTGTGGACTTCGCCGCGATAGAGACTTTTGACTGGGAGACGGCCCTCGTTGGGCGGAGCGACCGGCACGGAGAGGCACGGTTCGTCGCCATCGGTTACATAGAAGACCGACTGCACCAGGTAGTCTTCACAGAGCGCGGCGAGGCGACGCGTATTATCAGCCTGCGGAGGGCCAGCCTCAAGGAGAGGAGAAGCTATGTCCAACATGACATTTGATGAACTTGTGGCGAGCGGGCTCAGCTTCGACGAGATTAGGTCGAGGTATGGCGAAGAGACCGCCATAAATGTCGGCATAGCCAGAGACCCCGATGCGGCTGAGATGGGGGACGAATGGTTTGCCACCGCTCGTCCCGCGGTAGAGGTCGTGCCCGGCATAGTCGAACGCGCGCGGCGAGGCAGGGGCAAACAGAGGTCACCGACAAAAGAGCGGATCTCGATCCGGCTGGACGCAGACGTGCTGGAGCAATACCGCACATCGGGGCGCGGCTGGCAGTCTCGCATCAATGAAGTCCTCCGGCAGAGCCTGCTGAAGAACGAAGTTGGAGAGGATGTTGTGATGCCTAGTGTTGCCGAGGACGAGGGCACAGAGGGCTACCGCACGGACTGACGGGGCAGGTTCCGAGAGGCGGTCAGCCGTGAGAGATTACGCGGAGGGTGGTGGGTTCGGGGATGAGGAGCACTTCGCTTCCTTCGGCTGCGGCGACGGCCTGGGCGACGCGCGTAAGCTCGTCTGGGTCAAGGGATGGGACATAGGCGTCGTGGTCTGACCAGGGGGCTGGGGTTATCGACTGGCCGAGGGCTTCCTCGATGGCGCGCACGAGGTCACCGCCGCCGGGCGGGGTCAGAAGGGTGACGTGCTTGCGGATGGGCGCTGCTTGTGTCTCGGTATCCGGCTCCAGCTCACGATCATTCCGATAGACGATCCAGTGGTACGGGAGGATTACGGCCGTGGTCAGGACGACAGCCAGCGCGGAGGTCAGATCGCGCAGCGTGTCGATGGAGAGGTCGACGGCCAGGAGGTCGCGCAGGAACATGAAGATGGTCGCGCTCGCGCCGCCGACCAGGGACAGAAGGCCGAGGCACAGGACGGTGAGGACGTAGAGCTT
>JAKZVY010000199.1:0-3082 GCA_047515825.1 Dehalococcoidia bacterium | reverse complement strand
TCCGCAGCTAGAGAAGGAGGCCATTCACATGCAGCAGGCACACAGGCTGTACAAGAGCCGGGACGACAGACTCCTCTTCGGAGTCGCGGGTGGACACGCTGAGTACTTCAACATCGACCCGGTGATCGTTCGAGTGGGGTGGGTGATTCTGACAATCGTGACCGGGGGCATCGCCGCGCTGGTCTATCTCGTCCTGGCAATCGTCACGCCTGAGGACCGCAGTCGAGCGGAGATGGCGGTCGACGATGACGATTTGGCCAGCGGCGATGTCGACTATCGAGACGTCGACCGCCGATCTTCCAGAAGGGACAGGGCCAGGTACGTGATCGGCGGTGTGCTGGTTGCGTTGGGAGTCTTGTTCCTTGTCAGCAATCTTGGGATTTTCACCTCGATACGGTGGGAACTTGTCTGGCCTGTTGCCATCATCGTGCTTGGACTGACCATACTGATCCCGTCGATCAGGCGCTGACCTCTCACGGCTCGGAATAGCTCGACAGTCACACGAAACAGGCGACTCGGGATCTCGTGAAAGGAGCTTGACATGGGTGGCGACACATCCACACGGCGCAGGCGGCGGGGGTTCTCCCTCATCGGCCTTTTGCTGATCGCGCTTGGCGCGGTCCTGCTGCTGAACACCACTGGACTGATCGGATTGGGCATCTGGTTCGAGCTTGCCGGCTATTGGCCGGTGCTTCTGATTCTGATTGGGATCAAAATGATTCTCGCACCCCGCGCGCCGCTGGTTGGTATGGCCGTGGTCAGTCTTGCGTTGGTCGCAACGATCGTTGCCGCGTCGGTGCCGCTCTCAGTCGAACGACGCGATGAGGCGCCTAGGATCGCGTACTCTACTCCGCTGGAGAACACCGAGACACTGGAGCTTGGTATGGGATTCATCAGTGGCAGCGTCACCCTGAGATCGGATATCTCTGACGACAGGCTGTTCGCGGCTGACTTCAACGAGCGCCCGGCGGAAGTGATTCACGATCACTCGGGCAAGTTCTCCAAGATCTATCTGTCCACCGAGAGCTTCTCTGTCGAATACTACGACGATGACGGCACGGACGGCTACGCCTTGACCGGCACGGACGGCTACACCTTGACCGGCTTTGCGGACTGGGACCTGATGGTCTCTCCCGACGTCGCCCTGGACCTCGAAATCAGGGCCGGCGCCGCGGATCTGGACCTCGATCTTACCCATCTCAACGTGCGCCGGCTGGTCGTTGGGGCCGCCGCATCGCAGATCCGGATCCGGTTGCCAGCCGCGGGTCAGACACGCGTTGAAATCGAGGCCGGCGCCGCAGATATCGAGATAACCGTACCGCAAGGCGTGGCGGCCCGAATCGAGAACGACTCCTTCCTGAACTTCACCAGTATCGACTCCCGCCGGTTCCCGGAGTCGGGGGGCGAACACCGATCACCGGACTACTCCACTGCTGAGAACCGCGTGGACATCGAAATCGGCGCGGGGGCTGCCAGCGTCACGGTCAGTTAGTCTTGTTTCGACTCTGCCGCCTGCGTACAATGCCAACCGTGAATATCGACAAGGTTGCGGGAGGACAGGTTTGTACGCTATCGACCTCGATGGGAAAAACGCTCTCGTCTTCGGAGTAGCCAACCAACGGAGCATAGCGTGGCACATCGCCCGCGCTCTTGACCAGGCCGGAGCCAGTGTGACCCTCTCGTACCTCAACGAGCGGATTCGTTCGAGCGTCGAGAAGCTCAGCGGTCAACTGTCGTCAGCTCCCACGCTGATAGAATGTGACGTTAGCGACGACGCGAGCGTTGCGTTGGCATTTGAAGAGCTGGCGTCTGAGGTCGGCGGCCTGGACATCGTCGTCCACTCGATCGCGTTCGCAAACAGGGAGGACCTCGGCGGCCCGTTCATTGACACTCCCAGGGAGGGGTTTCGAGTCGCGCTGGACATCAGCGCGTACTCGCTGGTCTCGGTCACCAGGGCCGCCGCTCCGCTCATGAAGGAGAACGGCGGGAGCATCGTCACGATGACGTTCCAGGCCTCCGGTCGGGTGTTCCCCGGCTACAACGTCATGGGCACCGCGAAGGCGGCACTTGAGAACGAGGTCAGACAGCTCGCCTGGGACCTTGGTCGGGACAACATCCGCATCAACGCCATAAGCGCCGGGCCGGTCGACACGCTCTCATCGCGGGTTATCAGCGGATACCGTGACATGAAGCGCGCGCACGCCGATCGCTCGCCGATGGGGAGGAACATAACCCACGACGAGGTGGCGAACACCGCCCTGTTCCTGTGCAGCGACATGTCGTCCGGCATCACCGGAGGGGTGCTCCACGTGGACACCGGCTACAACGTCATGGGTATCTGAGAAGTAGAGGTTCTCAGATGACATGGGCCGAGACCATCGTCGAGTGTCTGAAGGACGCGGGGATCTCCTTGATAGCCTACGTCCCGGACATCAGCATTCACCAGGTCACGAGGTTAATGGAGGAAGACGACTACTTCCACGTCGTCTCCGCGACGCGCGAAGAGGAAGCCATCGGAATCGCGACGGGCGCGTACGCCGCCGGTCGGAACGCGGCGGTGTTCATGCAATCGAGTGGGTTCGGCAACACTGTCAACGCGCTCGCTAGCCTGTGTATTCCGGCCCGCGTTCCACTGCCCATGTTCATCAACCTGCGGGGAGAGGTGGGCGAGTTCAACATCGCGCAGGTGGCGATGGGCAGGGCTACGCGCCCAATTCTGGACACGCTTGGCATCCAGCACTACACCCTGGACACGGACGACAGGCTCGGTATGCGCGTCTCCGGCGCGCTCAAGCTGTGCTACTCGGCGCGGCAGCCGCTGGCACTGTGTCTCACTCCGATGCTCCACGGGGGCAAGCTTGCATAGATTCTCGGCCACCAAGCGAATCCTGTCCCACATAGGGGACCTGCCGGTCGTGTCCAACCTCGGCCCGACGACTGACGAGCTCTGGCACGCCGGACACCGCGACCGCAACTTCTACACCTATGGCTCGATGGGCCTGTGCTCATCGATCGCGCTTGGCATGGCGCTTTCGACGCACGAGAAGGTGATCTCACTGGACGGGGACGGATCGCTCCTCAT
>JAKZVY010000198.1:0-3454 GCA_047515825.1 Dehalococcoidia bacterium | reverse complement strand
CCTCCCGCCTACCCGAATCAAGCCCGGATAATCGCGCCTGTAACTCCCTCACACCCTTCCGCTGTCCTCACGCCGTCCACCTGTATGAATCGGTGGATTCGGGCTAACACACGGCGCCCCCATCCGACCGACGGCGCGAATCTGGTATGATTCTGGGAACGAATCAGAGGGGGAGTACATGACCGTTCATCGCCGGCTTCCGGAGTGGTTCAAGGTGCCGATGCCAGGCGGCCCCAACTTCCTTCGACTTCGCGAGCAGTTCCGCTCCGAACAGCTTCACACCGTCTGCGAAGAGGCCCACTGCCCCAACATCGGGGACTGCTGGGAGCGCGGCACCGCCACCTTCATGATTCTCGGCGACATCTGCACCAGGGCGTGCGCCTACTGCGCCGTCACCTCCGGCGTCCCGCAGGGTCTGGACCTAGAAGAGCCGATCAGGCTGGCCGAAACTGTGGAACGGCTTGGTCTGAGATACGCTGTGATCACCTCAGTCAACCGGGACGATCTGCCCGACGGTGGAGCGTTCATCTTTGCGCAGTGTGTCATTCAGATACGCAAACGAACGCCCGACTGCAAGATCGAGACTCTTATCCCGGACTTCGAAGGCAACCGGGACGCGCTCGACACGATGATAGCAGCGCGCCCGGACACCCTCAATCACAATATCGAGACCGTCAGGCGTGTCTTCAGGCGTGTCCGGCCCAGGGGCGACTACGATCAGTCACTGGAGCTGCTGAGAAGAGTCAAGCAGTACGACCGCGAGTATGTTACGAAGTCTGGGATGATGGTCGGCCTGGGAGAGACCTGGGACGAGGTCGTGGAGACGATGGAGGACCTGAGGTCAGTCGGCTGCGATCTGCTCACCATCGGCCAGTACCTGCGACCGTCACAGAAACACGCGAAAGTGGCAAGGTGGTACACGCCCGACGAGTTCGACGGTCTGAGGCGGGAAGGCGAGGGGCTCGGATTCCGTCACGTGGCGTCCGGCCCGCTGGTCAGGAGCTCCTACCACGCCGACGAGCAACACGCCGCCGCTTCAGGCGTGGCGGTTTAGGGTGACGGCCTGTCTGGACAATATGCCCCTCCACCTGGCAGGGGAGGGGCATATTGGATTCGATTGTCGGTCCGCTCTAGTCGGACGAGGGGAGCTTCCGCGGCTGCTGGACGGGCATCTCAGCCCCGTGACATTGGATCTCGCCTTCGCCCGCCTTGGTGCACAGCACCATCGTCCCGCAGGTCTCACACTGGTATCTTCGTCCCAATTGATTCGGCATAATCCCAGACCCTCGCTGATGTTTCTGGCGGGTTACTTCCTGCCCATAGGCTGTCCGCAGCAGAAGATCGCGCCTTCCTCGGAACCGCGAGTCACTACGAACTCAGCGTTGCACTTCTCACAGAAATAGCGTTTTCCCGTTTCGGTTGCCACCTTGCTACCTCGACTTGAAATGACGTTTGACAATTATATCTACGCCGCCCAAACTCGTCAACGGAACTTTCATGCCCCGGAAATCACCGCCCCGGCCCCGCTGCGAATGTACCCAACCAGCTCGTTGGCCTCATCGTAGCCTCGCCTGCCAGACCTGAATATCGGAGGCACGACGTAGAACGTCCTGACTCCGCTGTTCCAAAGTCCTGCCGCCACCTCTTTGGCGATGTCCATACCCGAGCGACCCGCCTCCAAGTCCTTCCGGAGCCGCTCAGGCACGTTCCCGAAATCTACGCCGCCCGCCATCGGGATCTGCACACCGGCAAAGATGGGCCGCAGTGGAGCATCGCCAATCGCGTTGGCGAGCTCTATACGGAATCTTAGAGCGCGCTGAGCGTCGAAGCTGGGTTGACAGATCAGGAACTCGGCCCCGGACGCCAGCTTTCGAGCGGAGAGTGCAGTCTCATCATCCAGCCCCTTGCCGATGTCCGACGCCCCTCCCGCGCATATCGACGTCGGACTGCCGAGCCGGATTCCACGAAAGTCGATGCCTGAATTCAGCCTGGATATGTCTGCGAGCAGGGCAGTCGGAGTGTAGTCGTATACCTCACGCACCAACCCGTGGTCCCGCGACCTCAGCCCGTCCCCGCGGAGGACGACCACGTTTCGTACGCCCATCAGATCGGCGCCGAGCAGCAAGCTCTGGATGGCGATCCGGTTCATGTCCCGCGTCGCGAGGGTGACGACCACGTCTCGGCCGAAACTCTGGTGCAGGTGCGCCCCCGCCATCATCGAGTGGATGCGGACAGACTGGCCCGGGCTATAGGCTATCGACAGGAAGTCAGCGTTGACCTCGGCGATGCGGGCAATCAAGTCAGGGGAGCTGCCTCGCGGCGGAGAGACGTCGCAGAGCACCACGGGCGACCCACGCGACGATGCCACAGCTTCGGTGATCGTCTTCAACGGAGTCAGTGCTCTTCGTCAGTAGCGGAAATGTGTCTGGAGGACCCCTGTGGGATTACTTCCAACCCATGTTTCCGTCCCTCTTGGGGATCAGAGAAATGCGGTGCCCCTCCGGGCAGCGATACCGCTCCTCCCTGATCTCCCTGCGCTTTCCGCTCAGAGACGATTGCTCCATGTCGGACTCACAGAAAGGGCAGGTGACACCATACACGACCTTGTTTCGCTGGCGCCGCAACTGTACCTGGACGAGTGTCTCGGACAGGTTCCTGGAATCGCCAGTGTACCTGAAGACAAATCTTGTCCCGGTGCTCATGAGGCTCTTCCGGCCGATAGGAGTGGGCGGCGTGTACGTGTAGTCGGCGTAGCCGCACTGCAGGCACTCTGGTTCGTCATAGATCAGTATCATACTAGCGGCGCAGCGGGGACACGCCTGGTGGGCGACCCGTGTCCTGGTGGTGGTGACTGGGGCTGATGAGATAACCAATGGACAACTCCTCCCATTCCATCCATTACATGCTGGATGTCAGGTTCCAAATGTTCCTTATCGCCCCTGGGACTCAACCCCGTCGCATCGCCTGCCTGTGCATCTGCGCTTCGAAGGTATCCCCGGATACCCTGGGCGCACCTATACAAAGGCAAGGCCGATTATTCGATTGCCCACGTGGGTCGGCGTTACGACACTAACCCGTGAGGGCTGGTGGTGAAGCGGCCCCGGCGGTCAGTAGCCGGCGTCCTCCACATGTCACCGCGTGCGGTGCTCTGGGGTGTTCGTCCAAGTCAGCAGACTCAGGGACGAGACGACCAAGTCACTGTTATTATATGAGGGGTGGTTCCGGAGGATGCAAGGTACAGAACTCGAAAAATCGAGCACTTTTTGAGAAAAGTATCATCCGATTGCTAACTTTATTCTTGAACAACGACGATTAGAATATATCCGCGCCACGCCATCCCACGAGACCCCCGGCCATTGACTCCCCCCTTCTCCCATCTGCTACACTGCATCAAGAACAAAAGTACACGCCTGGTGACTCACTCCAGCGGGTGCAGCGGGTGCAGCGGGTGCAG
>JAKZVY010000197.1:0-8315 GCA_047515825.1 Dehalococcoidia bacterium | reverse complement strand
CCCTCACCCCCGTATCGAGTACGGGGCAGGCTCTAGCCCTCTCCCTTTGACGGGAGAGGGGGTGTTGAATTGTTGCCAATCTCTACTAATAGTCACTTCAATGATGTTGAACCACTAGTCTATCATGGCTGTGCTTCGGATGTACTGTGTGCCGGAATGTATCTTGGATGATCGGAGTCTTGGAGTAGGGTGTTTTGATCCGGTTCTTCCTGCAGCGCCTCGCTCTGTTCATCCCGACCATGTTCCTCATGTCGATCGTGGCGTTCGCCATTATCTTGGCGCCCCCCGGAGACTTCTTGACAGACTACGTGGCTCAGCTTCAGTCTCAGGGCACGGTCGTCAAACAGGCCCAGCTCGATGCCCTAGAGCGCAGATACGGGCTGGATCAGCCAGTACACGTACAGTACCTGAAGTGGATCTGGGGAGTCCTGCACTGGGATATGGGCCTGTCGCTGGAGTTTCAGCTTCCGGTGGCCCAGCTTCTGAACGAGCGCCTGCTTCTGACCGTGGTTCTGGGGCTTCTGACGGTCCTTTTCACGTGGACGATGGCGATTCCCATCGGCATCCTGTCCGCCGTCAAGCAGTACTCGTTCATAGATCAATTCTTTACGATCCTGTCGTACCTCGGCGTCGGCACTCCCAACTTCATGCTGGCCCTAATCTTGATGTGGCTGGCCCTGAGCCTCTTCGGTATGAACCTCACCGGCATGTTTTCGCAAGGGTACGTGGATGCGTCCTGGAGCATTGGGCGCGTTTTGGACCTGCTGAAGCATATCTGGCTGCCTGTGCTGATCATCGGGACCGACGGCACCGCCAGGTTTACGCGCATAGTCCGGGCCAACCTGCTGGATGAGCTGGGCAAGCCGTATGTCGAGACGGCGCTGAGCAAGGGGCTGCCGAAGTGGAAGGCGGTGCTGAAGTATCCGGTTCGGCTGGCGCTCAACCCGTTTGTCAGCACTGCGGGCTGGGCCCTGCCTGAGCTTCTCTCCGGCAGCCTGATCGTCGCAACTGTTATGAGCCTGCCCACGCTCGGCCCTCTGCTTCTGAGGGCGCTGCTATCTCAGGATCAGTACATGGCCGGATCGATAGTGCTCATATTGACTGGTCTGACGTTGATTGGGACTCTGATATCCGACCTCGTACTGGCATGGATGGACCCTCGCATTCGCATGGGAGCGTGAGATATGGCCGCCCAACCGGGGTCTCTGGCCCGGCCCACTGCTGAAGAGCGTGTGTACATCGCTTCCCAGTGGAAGTTGGTATGGGTCCGGTTTAGGAGACACCGCATTGCGCTGGCCGCCTCGGTCGTCATCATCCTGCTCTACTTCACTGCGACGTTTTCGGAGTTCCTGGCCATCCACGATCCCCAGGCCTCCTTGGCCAAGAGAGCATTCACTCCGCCTCAGCCCATACATCTGGACGGACTTCGGCCTGCGGTGTTTGGACTAATCGACAGCCGCAATCCCGAAACGTTCGCCCAAGAGCATAAGCAGGACAGATCCAAGAGCTATCCCATACGGATTTTCGTGCGAGGTTTCGAGTACGAGCTGTTCGGGTTATTCACCACCGATATCCACCTGATGGGTCTGGATACCGAGGAGACTCCGCCTCCCCTCTACCTGCTGGGAACCGACCGCATGGGGAGAGACATGTGGTCCAGGCTGATGTATGGCACCAGGGTGTCCATGTCGATCGGCCTCGTGGGTGTATGTGTAAGCCTCTCTCTGGGCATGCTGCTGGGTGGAATATCCGGCTACCACGGGGGGCTGGCCGACATGCTGATCCAGAGACTTATAGAGTTCTTGCGCAGCATACCAACCATTCCCCTTTGGCTGGCCCTGGCTGCCGCGGTGCCTCCTGGATGGTCTGTCCTAAGGATGTACTTCGCCATCACCATCATCATCTCACTGATAGGATGGACGACTCTCGCCAGGGAGGTGCGGGGACGCTTTCTGGTACTGAGAGAAGAGGACTTCGTGATGGCGGCGCGGCTCTACGGCACCGGCTGGCTGAGGCTTATATTCCGGCACATGCTGCCGTCGTTCACGAGTCACATCATCGCCACTACGACACTGCTCATACCCGCGATGATCATGTCCGAGACCGCCCTGAGCTTCCTCGGCCTGGGTCTGCGGCAGCCGATCATAAGCTGGGGAGTGCTGCTGTTCGAGGCCCAGAACGTGAAGTCCGTAGCTCTCGCGCCCTGGCTGCTCATTCCCGGCCTCTTCGTGATCGTCGCGGTTCTCAGTTTGAACTTCATGGGTGACGGACTGCGGGACGCCGCCGACCCGTATTCGACACGACTATAGACGTCAGGCCCGCCTCCTCGACTCGATTGGCTGTGGGTGAGTCTCTAGCGCGCTTCGCTCTCGGCTTGGAAGCCGGCTGGGCGGTGTGAGCCGTCGCAGAAGGGCTTGTTGTCGCTCTCTCCGCAGCGGCAGAGGGTAACGACGTCGCCTTCGACGCTGTACTTTTTGCCCTGCGTGTCCACTATCTCGAACTGTCCCTGAACCATGAGGGGGCCGTTCGCACGGGGTGTAATTGTCACGTCTGCCATTGCACTACCTCCAAAGTAGTATCGCGGAATCTGATGGCCGCACGATTCGCGGCGGTCATTGGTCCCGGCGTCTCCTTACGGCGGCGGTCAACACCGGAACAATGTCCATCCAGTCACCGAGTATACCAAAGTCGGCGGCTCGGAATATGGGTGAGCGCGCGCTGTTGTTGATGGCGACGACCGTACCAGCGCGCTGTATGCCGACGGTGTGGTTGAAGGGGCCGCGGAGCGCAATGGCGACGTAGAGGTCGGGGGCGACGGACTTGCCGGACAGCCCTATCTGGTACTGCCGGGGCATCCAGCCCAGATCGGCGACGTCGCGGGTCGTGCCGAGCGACGCGCCGAGCGATTCTGCCAGCTCTCGGATGGGCGGCAGGTTCTCGGGGCCTCCGATGCCCTTGCCGACTGATACGATCCGAGAGGCGTGCTCCAGATCCGCGCCTTCTGAGGACTCGTCCACAACCGTTCGCAGGACGCGGATACGCGACGGCTGCATCTCACCGGTCTCGAACCTTCTGACGACACTCTCGACAGAGTGGTCGGGCGCGCAGGCCATGAGTATGCCGGGCCGGACGGTGGCCATGTTGGGGAGAGTTCTGGAGACGATCGGGGCGACTATGCTGCCTCCGAACGCAGGCTTGAGCTGCGCGAGCCGGCCTTCGTCGTCTATCTCGAGGCCGACACAGTCGCCGGTCAGGCCCAGTCCGAGCCTTCCCGCGACGCGGGCCGCGAGGTCTCGACCGTTGGCGGTGGACGGTATCAGCACCGCAGAGGGCGAGCGGCGCTGGATGAGGTCGGTGAGGACAGCCGTGTGGGACTCGGTATCGTATTCAGCCAGCGCGGGGTCGCTGTTCAGGTGGACGGTGTCGGCTCCGTAGGCGGTCAGCAGTTGAATGTGGGAGTCGTCCTCGTTTCCGATCAGGACGGCCTCGACCGTCGTACCGATCTGGGCGGCGAGGTCCCTGGCGCGTCCGAGAAGCTCCAGAGTAACGTGCCGGACGGCGCCGCCGAGAGTCTCGGCCAGTACCCAGATAGCTCCCTGTGTCCCAGGCTCCAGCCTCGGCCCTCTGGGCTCGCCTGCCTGTCGAGACGATGCCTCGTGGTCGAATACGCCGCGCTCGCTCAGGAAGTCCATCAGCTCTGAGACGGCCTCGTCAGGAGGCAATTCTCTGACCATCTTACCCAAGCGGCTGGACTCGATTGAGAATATCTCGTTCACCCATGTCGGGGAGCCGTCTAGTCCGAGTTGGGACGCGTCATCTGTCAGGTCGGCGGCGGTCAGCTCCTCGACAGGCCTGGACACCGCCGCTTGCATCTGCTCGCGGCGCGGGTAGGCCTCCTCGGCCGCGCCGTCGGTAACGGTAACCAGGACGGGGAGGTCACACGAAAGCTCCTGGTGGCCCTCGTCGGTCAGGCGGGTGGCGGTGATCGCGTTGCTGGATGGGGCGAGATCGAGCTTCGACACGGCGGTTATCTGGGGGATGCCCAGCATCTCCGCGACCTCGGGGCCGACCTGTCCGGTCTCGGCATCGGTGCTGTTGCGCCCGCAGATAATCAGGTCTGGGTTCTCCCTATCGAGCGCCAGAGCTAGAGCGCGTGAGGTGGCGAGGGTGTCCGAGCCGGCGAAGGCGCGGTCGTTCAGGTGGACCGCGCGGTCGGCGCCCATGGCCATGGCCTGCACCAGAGCATCCCTTGCCTGGGGCGGCCCCATCGTGACGACGATGACCTCGGCGTCGCTCTCGGCTTTCAGGCGCGCAGCGAGGGACAGTCCCAGAACGTCGTAGGGATTCACCTCGTTCGGGACGCCTTCTCGGACGATGCGGCGCGTCTCGTTGTCGAACTTGAGCATCGAGACGACGGGGACCTGCTTTATGCAGACTGCGATTTTCATGGTCTGGTATTGGATGCCAGGAGTAAGGGGTGTCGCTCAGTCCCGGGACTGTCTTTCGTCGGCGATCCGCTCTTTGACGCGCTGCTCGAAGCCGTCGGGAGGCTCGGACTCGATGGCCGACCTCAGGAGGTTGACGGTGGCTCGCATCGTGTTGATGAATGCCCTGCATGGAGCGCAGCGTTCGAGGTGCGAGCTTATACGGGCGCGCTGACGTTCGCCGATGTCCGCGTCTATGTAGTCCGAGGACGTGGCTCGAACCGCATCGCAGTCGGCCTCGCCCCTGCCGAATACGCTAAACAGCCGTGAGAGTACCATCTCCAACCCTGTGACGGGAGCCGATCCCAAACCCAGGCGGTATGTCCGAACGCAACAGTGTATGGTCGGGCCGCGAGGATGGCAGCGTTGCTTAGCAGGCTTTCGCTTTCGCGCTCCCTTGTCTACAATTGGATGCAGTTGAGTCGAATCGGATTTTACTTTTTGTAGCCGCCTGTGCAGAACAGCCCCCACACGATAGAGTCACGACTTGGCAGAACAGGCCAGACAGCCGACCGGAGAGGTGGACTCGTCGAGCGAGTTCGACTGGATCGTCGAGCAGTATTCCGACTTCGTTTACAATGTGGCGCTGCGCATGATGGGGAGGCCGGAAGACGCTGAGGACGTAGCGCAGGACGCCTTCCTATCGGCCTTCAGGGCGTTCGATCGATTCAGAAGAGACTCGAAGGTAACGACCTGGCTGTACAGGATCACCGTGAACGCCGCATTGATGCGTCTGCGCAAGGAGAAGAGGGCGCGGACGCTCACGCAGACTGGCCTGGACGACGTGGAGATACCGGACTGGAGCGAAGGGCCGGACTGGCACGCTTCCAACTCCGAGCTGGGCGACAGGCTGCGGGAGGGGGTCGAGATGCTGCCCCATGACCTGAAGGCCGCCGTGGTGCTCAGGGACGTCGAAGGGCTGTCCAACGCGGAGGCTGCCGAGGTGCTTGGGGTCAGGGTGCCGGCGCTGAAGTCGCGGCTTCACAGGGGGCGCGTGCTTCTCAGGAAGCATCTGGAGGAGTTCCTAAGAGCGACGGATTGAATGTGGATGGCGTGTTTCGCGACGTACCACTGGTCTTTCCAATCTCCCTGACAATCGTATTGGTGATGCTGTTCTTTACGGGCGCGTACGCGATATCCGAAAACGCGCTGGAGGGCGAGCGGGTTTCAGGTCAGGTCGAGGCGGCGGGGTCGGAAGATCGGGAGTGGGTGGAGAACGCCGCGATCTTCGTCTGCCCGCTCCACTAGGGAGTACAGACGGCGGGCGATTGTAAGTAATGTCCGAGGGAGTTGAATCATGCCGACCATAGAAGAGCGTTTCAGGGAGAAGTACGCCGGCTCCGAGGACTGGCACCGGCGCGGTAAAGAGCTGTTCGCCGGTGGCGTGACCCACCAGACGCGGTTCACGTCGCCGTTTGCGGTCTATATCGAACACGGCGAGGGGCCGTTCAAGTATGACGTGGACGAAAACGAGCTTATCGACTACGTGATGGGCAACGGGTGCCTCATGATGGGCCACAACCCGCCGGAGGTCGTGGAGGCGGTGCTGGCGCAGAGCAGTCGCGGGACGCATCTCGGCGGAGCCACCACGCACGAGATAAGGTATGCCGAGGCGGTCAAGCGGCTGATCCCCAGCATCCAGACCGTTCGGTTCACGACGTCCGGAACCGAGTCCACTTACTTGGCGCTGAGACTGGCACGGGCCTACACGGGCAAATCGAAGATCGTCAAGTTCTACGAGCACTTCCACGGCTGGCACGACTACGTCACGCCCGATTCGGGGCAGGCGGTTGGCGGAGTCCCGCAGGAGGCGCTCGACACGGTGATAGTGTCGCCGGTGGACGTCGCTGCGCTAGACGGAATCCTCTCGGACAATGATGACGTTGCGGCGGTGATAGTCGAGTCCAACGGCGCGCACTACGGCACCTTCCCGCTGATGAACCCGGACTTCCTTCACGACGTTCAGGAGGTCACGTCCAGGCATGGGGCGCTGTTCGTCATGGACGAGGTGATCACTGGCTTCAGGCTCTCGCCGGGCGGGGCGCAGGCGCGCTGGGGCCTCGAACCGGACCTGACGACGATGGCGAAGATCGTGGCCGGGGGGCAGCCCGGAGCGGCGGTCGGTGGACGCTCAGAAATCATGGACCTGATGGCGTTCAAGAACGACCCGGACTGGGACAGCGTTCACAGGGTCCCGCAGGGGGGCACGTTCAACGCACAGCCGGTGACCGCGGCGGCGGGCATCGCCACGCTTCAGGCGATCGCGACGGGTGAGGTCAATACGAGGGCTGACGCCATGGCGGCGCGGCTCAAAGAGGGTCTGAACGAGGCGTTTATCCGAAACGAGGTGACCGGCCACGCCCACGGTATCGCGTCGATCATTCACGTGAACCTGGGCGCCGAGTGCAGCTGCGATCGCGATCTGTGCGACATGTCGTACGAGGAGATCTATGCCACCATGCCGACGGAGAAGACGCTCAGCATCAGGCGCGCGATGCTGGTCAACGGTGTGGACATGATGGGAGGCCGCGCGTTCCTGGTGTCGTCGTCGCACGGCGAGGATGTGATCGACAGGACCGTAGATGCGTTCTCTCAGTCTCTGAAGGACCTCCGGGAAGAGTGGGCGATTTAGCGAGGTAGGAGTTGAGAGGTTACGAACTGTGCCCGGTTTGCGGTGGTGAGTTGTCCCCAAAGGGAGTCGAGATCATCGTGAGAGGCGGAGAGGAGACCGCCGTTGTGCGTGCCCAAGCATTGGTATGCTCGAAGTGTCGTGAACATGTTTACCCGATCGAGTTGGTCAGGGAGTTCGAGCGGATCAAGGTTCAACTGATCCGAGGCCACACGGAGAGTTTTCAGCCTCTTGGTCGATCCTTTGCGGTAGACCTGCTCGATACTGCCTGATCCTCTTGTTGTATTTCGGGTTCCGCACTTCTCTATAAATGACTCTTGAGCAACAGAAAATCGGAGGAGTCGAATCTATGCCCACGACAGTCCAAAAAGACGCAAGTCCTTTCACTCCCGGTAGCCCTGTGCCGGTAGAACTGTTCGCGGGCCGCGCTCAGCAGATCCAGGAAGTTGACAACTACCTGAAACAGACTGCCTCTGGCAGACAGGAGAACGTGTTCCTGACAGGAGACCGGGGAATTGGCAAAAGCTCGTTCGCCTCGATAGTGCGGCAGTTGGCTGGCGTCAACCATGACATGGTGGGGATTCACGTATTCCTCGGCGGCGTGACTACTCTCGAAGAACTTGTCCGCCGAATACTTGAAGAGCTTGTGAAAGTTGGGTGGGATAAGCCGTGGTCCAACCGAATATCTGATATTCTTGGCGACCATGTAAGGCAGGTCGGGCTATTCGGCATTAAAATTGAGTTTCAACCTGAGGAGGACGACCTGAGTCAGATTGCGCGTAGATTCCCCGAAGCGCTTGGCGAGTTCGTAGCACGCATAACGGAAGATAAGCACGGAGTCTTCATAGTTCTCGATGACATCAACGGGCTGGCCGAGAATGACCTGTTTGCTAACTGGTACAAGAGTGTGGTTGACCAGATCGCAACCCAGTTTGGCCCATATCCCGCGCTCGTAATGCTGAGCGGACTGCCCGAAAGGTTGGACCAACTCTCGGTTCAGCAGCCGTCGCTGATGAGAGTGTTCAGGATAGTCGAGCTTGAAAGACTATCCGACGAGGAAGTCGAAGACTTCTTCGGTAAGGCGTTTGACGAAGCGATGAGTGTCGAAAGCGATGGCCTCGGCCATGGTTCGGTCCCGCCGACGCCAACCCCTCCCGGGGAGCTTGCGCCGGTTCATGGCCCACATGCATCCCATCCAGTGC
>JAKZVY010000196.1:0-3916 GCA_047515825.1 Dehalococcoidia bacterium | reverse complement strand
CGTCGACGTCCGCACCTGATTTTAGGACACAACGCACAGCCTCAAGGCTGTCCGAAATGGCGCTCCGGAGCTCTGTCAGGATATATCTGTTGCATGGGTCGGGAGTGGCCGCGGGCGTCGGGCTATCCGTGGCCGTCGGATTGGGCGTGGCCGTGGGACTCGCCGTGGCCGTGGGACTCGCCGTGGCTGTTGGGCTGGCTGTGGCCGTCGCACTCGCCGTGGCTGTTGGGCTGGCTGTGGCCGTCGCACTCGCCGTGGCCGTCGCACTCGCCGTGGCCGTTGCCGTCGGGTTGGGCGTGGGTGTCGGATTGGGCGAGGCCGTCGGACTGGGTGTGTACGTAGGATTGGGCGTGTACGTGGGATTGGGCGTGTATGTTGGCTGCGGCGTAGGCTCGATGCTTACTTCATCGGGGCGGTCGCCGGCGCCCGGAGCCTCGACAGCGGCCGTTGGCGTGAGGAGGTTGACGGACATCATCACGGGAGCTGGCGTGCTGGTCGGGCTCGGATCTCCGATCCCCAAGTTCTCTCCAAAGAGGAATGCTATGAGACCGACGAAGAGCAGGGTCACGACAAGCCCGGACCCAATGCCAACCCACATCCATGTCCTAGCATTCGTGGAGGCTTGAATTGCACCCGCAGTGTCGCCGGCCTGCGCAGGGTCCAATCCTCCTGCGCTCGGCGGCGATCCGGTCATCGCACGTCCACAGCCCCTGCAGAACGTGGCTCCGTCGTCGTTTTCGGACCCGCAGTCCTTGCAATACATTTGCTCAGCCTCCGAGATTCCGGATAACCGGCGGGGACCCGGCGCTGTGACCCTGCGTCACCACCTCCGGCACGCCCATATCACGGCGCTGCGCTTGGCGGAGACGGGCCTGGCCGCCGATCACTCAGGAGAATATAGCCCGGACCTCGCTGCACCTCATTCTTGAGCCCCCGCATCCACCAGGATCTGCTCGATGTCCGTATGACCTCGCCAACGCGCTGCGTACAGGAGGGACTCGCCATTCGCCCTTCTGGCGTTAACGTCCGCGCCCGAGCCTACCAGAATCCGTGCAATTTCGACATGGTTTCTCCATACAGCTTCGTACAGAAGTGGATCGCCGTCGGCGTTTCTGGCGTCAACGTCCGCATCCGAATCGACGAGGATCCGTACGATGTCAGGATGGTTCCTCCATATGGCTTCGTACAGGAGAGGATTGCCGTCGGAGTCTGCTGCGTTCACATCCGCGCCCGCATCGATGAGAATCTGCGCGACTTCGGCGTGACCACGCCATATGGCCTCGCGCAGGAGAGGATTGCCGTCCGAGTCTCTGGCGTTTGCGTCCGCGCCTGCGTCGACGAGAACCTGCACAACTTCAGCGTGGTCACGCCATATCGCTTCCAGCAGGAACGGGTCGCCGTCCTCATCCTTGGCGTTCACATCCGTGCCTTCGGCGACAAGTTTCTTCACCGTGTCAACGTCGTTCGTCCAAATTGCGTGGTAGAGCTCCGAATCTTCAGTCGCGGTCGTGGACATCGATCCAGGCGATGGGGTCTGGACGGATGCGGACGCCGGCGGTGACGTTGGCGGGGCCGTAGACGGTGGAGCGGGCGTCGCATCACTCGAGAAGACGCCACATGCCACAATCGACAGGAGGGCCAGTACGCTCGTTAGCGGCGTCAAGCCCGGTCTGAATACTCGGTGTACGGCCTCGCGATGATTCATGTCTCACCTCCTCTGAAAGAACTCTTGCTCATATGCTTAGGTCAATGCTGGTCAGTTGAGCTCGACCCATGTCGCCTTTTTCTGAATCCGCTGGCGTTCATCCCACTTCTTCGACTCGCCAGTTTCCACCGCTCTGTTTCCTTGCGACGAAAGTGTACGTTACTCCGTTAATTGTCGTGTTGCGCAGGACGATGCTCGAGCTGGAACTCGTAAACAGGAATCGTCCAGTCCCATCAGCATCGACCGAAAACTCTGTGGACGTGCCGGGATATGCGCAGCGTTCTCCGGGCTCGACTATCAAGTCCACAGTGCAAGTACCTTCTGAGACAGGTGCATCGGCGGTCGTCGCCGAGTCTGAGTTCGACGCCGGACCGGTGCCGGCGGAGTTGATGGCAGAGACCCGGTAGTGCCTGGTGCTCCCTGCCGTCAGCCCTGTGTGTGAGTAGCTGGTTGTTGTAGAGCCTGTGCTGGCAACGAGGTCGCTCCAGGAAGAGCCAGTGGTCGACACCTCGATCTTGTAGCCGGTGATAGCCGCTCCGCCGTCGTCCGACGGTGCAGTCCATGCCAGATCGATCTCGGTCTGGCCGTCCGCGGTCGCTGTCAGGCCCGTGGGCGCACCGGGCTCGGTCGCAGGCGCAGCCTCAGTGGTGGCGGAGTCGGTGTTCGACGCCGGGCCGGTGCCGGCGGAGTTGATGGCAGAAACCCTGTAGTGCCTGGTGCTTCCCGCCGCCAACCCTGTATGTGAGTAGCTGGTCGTTGTAGCGCCCGTATTGACGACCAGGTCGTGCCAGGAAGAGCCGTTGGTCGACACCTCGATCCTGTAGCCGGTGATGGCCGCTCCGCCGCCATCAGACGGTCCAGTCCATGCCAGGTCGATCCGGGTCTGCCCATTCGCCGTCGCCGTGAGCTCGGTAGGCGCGCCAGGGGTGCCGACAGAGCCGCAGTTGGGTAGACTGAGCTGGGCAAGGTCATTGCTGTCTACTTCTCGCAGTGCCGCCGGGATACATCCGGTCAACTGGTTATTCGACAGCTGCAACTGGCGCAGCATGGTCAATCCGCTCAGCTCCGTTGGGACCGACCCCGTCAGCCGATTTCTATCAAGCAGTAGTGCCCTCACTCTGGTCAGGTCTCCCAACTCTCTGGGTATCGTTCCTGTCAACTGATTCCCGCCGAGTGACAGACTCCCGAGCTTGGTCAGGTTACCCAGACTTGTCGGTATCGCTCCGCTCAGCCGGTTAAATCCCATGGCCAGTGTTTCCAGGTTGGATAGACTACCCAACTGCGTCGGTATGGTCCCGCTCAACTGATTGAAGCCTAGGGAAAGTACCTTCAGTTTGGTCAGATCGGCCAACTGGGTCGGTATCGTTCCGCTCAACCGGTTGAGGCTGAGGTTCAGGCTTTCCAGTTCAGCAAGGTCTCCGAGTCCCGCCGGTATCGTCCCTGTCAAGTCGTTGTCGTATAGGTTCAGGGTCTTGAGGTTGGTCAGTCCTCCCAGTTCCGTTGGGATCGCTCCGCTTAGCTGGGTGAAATTCAGGTTGAGCGTTTCCAGGTTGACGAGGTCCCCGAGTTCGACCGGTATCGTCCCGGACAACTGATGCTGATGAAGAGTCAGCTCCTGTAGGTTGACCAGGTTCCCCAACTCCGCTGGTATCGTTCCATTTAATCCAATCGGCTGACCATCGCTGGTTGATGCCCCGTAGATTGACAGCACCTCCAGAGCAGTGAGATCGCCCAGGTCTGCCGGTATTGTCCCCGTGACACGCGTGATGCCCCTGACCCGAAGTTCAAGCTGGGTGACGCGCTGCGGGGTTCCGCCGACGGTGATGCCGTCCCAGTTTCCGATGGGGGTATTCGCGGACCAGTTCAGAGTCCCGGTCCCTCTCAAGGTGTCCTTGACCGCCAACAGAGTGTCGCAGTCGGACACCAGGCCTGGGTTGTTGGCGGCGTCGGGCACTGCGCCGCCGGTAGCACAGGCACTGGTCCCTGTAGGTGGGGTAGTGGGTGAGTCTGTAGTGGCGTTGGCACCTGTCGACGCCGGCCCCGTGCCGGCAGAGTTGATGGCCGAGACCCGGTAGTGCCGGGTGCTCCACGCCGTCAGACCACTATGGGTGTAGCTGGTTACGGTGGATCTCGTGTCGCTGACTAGGTCGCTCCAGTTCGAGCCATCCGTCGAGACCTCTATCCGATAGCCGGTGATCGCTGAACCGCCCG
>JAKZVY010000195.1:0-4097 GCA_047515825.1 Dehalococcoidia bacterium | reverse complement strand
TTCAGGGCCAGATGCGCTACAAGGTCCGGGCCGCCATCAACGAGTGGGACTTGCTGAGGCTCACGCCTGGGTCTCATCCTGACACGGAGATTGACGAGTTCATACCCGTGTATGAGGAGGACGCCGATCTCGAACGGCAGTCCAAAGACGACTCAGGCGACACCGGATAGAGTCGGCTATGCCAGTACCCTTTAACGACTTGACCGAGTCCAATCACCTCGACTCGGTAGCGTGGCTTCGGTTCGTCGAAGAAGAGGGCGGCAGAGGCATTCGGGCCGCGTTGTTCGAGACCTCGGCTCAGGGCGAGCCGCTGGCGTTCCACTTCACCCGTGCCGACAGGCGTGATCTTTCCGTCGAGAATCGTGGCGATGCCATGCAAAACACCCTGTCGTCTCTCGCCAAGCCTCTATTTCGAGCGGCCGTCGAGTCCCCGGCCCTGATACTCGGTCTGGCCAATGAAATACCGGCGAGGGTGTTCACCGATGAGTTGCGGGTCGGGGTGCCCTTCTGTCGAGTCGGACCTGCTGGCGCACCTTCGAGCACCGATTCAGGATCCGGCCGTTGGTATAACAGGAATCCCCGGCATTTGCTTTGGGTGATGGGGCAGCCCAGCGAGTCGTCCGACGCAAGTCGGATACTATATGAAATAATGGATCTGGATGATCCCTTCGAACCTTTCGAGCGGGCAGCCAAGTGCTTGTCCGAAGCGTTCGGTTATCGACGCGTTCGAGGCTTGACGTGTGTGGCCGGGCTGAACACCGTGGTCACCCTGCTGCCACCGGAGCGCCCGGGATCCCCGGTTACTCGGCTGCCCGCGACTCGTGAGACCAGTCGTGCGACGGGTCAGGGAGAGCGATGCGACCTGACATTGGCAGCGCGATTATGGGCAGTGCTCGCCGCTCCTCCCAAACGCCCTCAACCTGGCTGGAACACCCAGCTGAAGTGGCCCGGAGAGTTGATGCCCTTCCAGCAACATGGTGTCCGCGCGCTGCTCGATATGGATCAGTTGCTGCTGGCCGACGACATGGGACTTGGAAAGACCATTCAGGCCATCGCCGCCATACGAATCCTGCGGACGAAGCGGGAGATCAGATCGTGCCTGGTGGTGGCCCCCGCCAGCGTGCTGGACCAGTGGAGGCGAGAGACCGCGAAGTGGGCGCCGGAGCTTTCCGCCATCATCATCCGCGGGTCGGCAGCCGACCGCTCCTGGCAGTGGGCGGCGGAGAGAGATGTTACCCTAATCAGCTATGACACCCTTCGCTCAGATTTCGGCTACAACGCGCAGTCGCCGGTGCGGAGGAGAACCTGGGATGTGGTCGTCGCAGACGAGGCTCAGCGGATCAAGAACCGCAACGATACAAGCAACGCGCTGAAAGGGTTGCGAAGAACCCGCTCGTGGGCGCTGACTGGCACGCCCATCGAGAATCACGAAGAGGACCTGGCCTCGATAATGGAGTTCGTCGATCACGATGGGCAAGCTCCGCCGAAGCGCTACCATCCAGGCTTTGCGTTGCTTCAACGACATAGTGAGCTTCAGCTTCGACGCAAGAAGGGCGAGGTACTGGATGACCTTCCACCCAAGCAGGTGACAAAGCTGACCATTGACCTGCACCCCAGACAGCGCGGCAGCTACGACAAGGCCGAACGTGACGGCATCATCTACCTGAAGTCTCTCGGAGCCGAAGTTGGTATCCTGCACGTGCTTGAGCTAATCATTCGGTTGAAGCAGATCTGCAATACAGACCCCAAAACCGGAGAGTCCAGCAAGCTGGAAGACATTGTGGATCGACTGGAGCAGTTGACGGCACAGGGACACAAGGCGTTGGTCTTCTCTCAGTACACCAACGACGTTTCCGGCGTAGCCGCAGCTGCCAGATACCTGCGGAAGTTCAACCCGCTTACCCTGACCGGCCAAACCCCTCAGCAGCAACGCGCTGCCGTCATCGATCGATTCAAAACCCATGAGGAGCACAAAGTGATGGTGCTGTCGCTGCGAGCCGGCGGGCTGGGCCTGAATTTGCAGGAGGCTTCCTATGTGTTCCATCTGGACCGCTGGTGGAATCCCGCGGTGGAGAGGCAGGCCGAAGATCGGAGTCACCGAATCGGCCAGACGGTCAAAGTGAATGTCATCAAGTATTCCTGCGTCGGAACCATCGAGGAACGCATCGACCAGATTCTGGAGCGCAAGCAGGACCTGTTCGACCAGCTCATCGACGACGTGTCACTAGATCTGTCCACCCAAATGAGCCGGGAAGAACTCTTAGGCCTGTTTGGTCTGGGATAGCGCTTGCGAATCCTGGCACCGTTGCGGACGCTTCACCTACACTCGGGATGACAACGACTGCAACTTTGCAAAGGTCCTGGCAGGTTGCGCGTGTGTTGACACGGATTCCAACGGTTTTTACTATTGGAGGATGGGTTCATGAGTCGTGCGTGGTGCGACGGCGTCCACGCCAACCGAGCAGCCAATGCGGACCAACACAAGCATCCTGCCACAGACGTCAGCGACGAGTTACGACGTCGCCGAATTTCGTGACGTTACATTTGCGGCATACCGGGCAGAGCTGCGTGAGCTGCGTGTGCAGCTCCTCCTACTGCAAGAGTGGGTGATGCGAAAGGGCTATCGAGTAGCCATAGTGCTCGAAGGCCGCGACGCCGCGGGCAAAGGCTCGACAGCCTCCGGCATCACGCACTACCTGAACCCAAAGTCCGCGACTATCGTCAGCCAGGGGATCCCGACACCAAAGGAGATGCGCAACTGGCTGGGTACCCACTACAACCTTCTCCCCGGCGCGGGCCACATAACCGTCTTCGACCGATCGTGGTACTCGCGCGCGTTCATCCAGCCGGTTATGGGTTACTGCTCCATGAGGCAGTACGGCTACTTCATGAACCGCGTGAATGACTGGGAGAGGGCGATAATCGACGAGGGGGTCTCTCTTCTCAAAATCTACCTGTCGGTATCGCGGGAAGCGCAGGATATGCGCTTCAGGCTGCGCCGAAACAGCGAGCTGCAATACTGGAAGTACTCGGCGACCGACCGCAAGGCCGCCGAGCGCTGGCTTCTTCTCACCTATTTCAAGGAGCGGATGTTTGCGGTAACGTCCACCGATTACGCGCCCTGGGTGACAATCGACTCCGACAACAAGCACCAGGCCCGGCTCAATACGATTCACTACATCCTGAGCCGGTTCGAGTATGAGGACAAGGACCTGAGTCTGGAGTCGCTTCAAGCCGACCCGGATTCTCAGAAGTTGACGGACGTGATCGTGGACGGCATCCTGTTCAAGGACATGGACACCGAACAGCTCGAAGTTTTAGAACGGGTCATGATGAATGAATAACGGTGAAATCCCGCAGATGGCGGCCGCCGGGGGACTTGTTCTCTGCGGCGGCCACGTACTACTAATCAGAAAACACGGTTTATGGGACATCCCCAAAGGCAAGAAGAAGAAAGAGAGCGCTGAACGCTGCGCGGTTCGCGAGATCTCCGAGGAGACCGGTCTGGACCCGGACCTTCTGCGGGTCAGGGGGCCACTCTGCCGGTCTAGCTACATCTCCTACTACTCGGGCAAGCCGTTCAACAAGAGTGTCGAATGGTTCCTGCTCGACTACGAGGGAAAGCTGACCGACGCGCTCATCCCGGATCTGTCCGAAGACATAGATCTGTGCTGGTGGGCGCCGGTCAACGACCTGCTGAAGGTGCTGGAGACGGCTCGGCCCTATCTGCGCTCGGTACGACGCTCGATCGAAGAGTCGTTCCATCTACTGGAGGCAGAGACGGCAATCGGTTCCGTGGGGACGTGAGGCCCGGCGGCTAATCTTCTTCCTCTACCACGACCGCTGTGCCGTAGGCGAGTATTTCTGACGCGCCGGCCGCGATTCCGGCGGCGGTTACGAGCCGCGTCCCCACTATCGCGTTGGCGCCGAGCTCCTGGGCCTGCTCGATCATGCGCTGAATGGCGATCTCGCGGGTCTCGGTGAGGAGTCGCGTGTACTCGGGCACTTCTCCGCCTATGATGTTGCGCAGCGCAGCGGTAATGTCCCGACCAATGGCGCGGGCGCGGACGGCGTTGCCCCTCACCAGCCCTTTAACC
>JAKZVY010000194.1:0-25674 GCA_047515825.1 Dehalococcoidia bacterium | reverse complement strand
GTTGTGGTGACGACTGAGCGTGGCCGGCGTCCGAGCCTGAGGGCGAAAGTGAGGTTGTCCCAAGTCTGGCTTGGGTACTCCCACGAGGCGAGCTCGTCGCACCATGCGGCGTCGAACTGGGGGCCGCGTAGCTGGTCTGGCTCGTGTGAGGAGTAAGTGAGGGCGAATGCTCCGTTGGGCCAGGTGAGCTTTCGTTTGGACGGCTCGTAGATGGGCTTGTCCCAAGGCGGGCAGACATTGAGGAGTCCGGACTCGCCCTCGACCATTATGGACTGTGCTTCGGGGAGAGTCCGGGCGACGAGGGCTATACGGCCTGCTTGGCCTGCTTCGACCTGGGCGCGAACCCACTCGGCACCTGTGCGAGTCTTGCCGAAGCCTCTGCCGGCCAGGATCAGCCAGGTGTCCCAGTCGCCGTCCGGCGGGAGTTGGGAGTCTCGGGCGTGCAGCGGCCAGTGGTACTTCAGCCTAGCTTCCTCCGGTTCGGGAAGGCCGCGTTGGTAAGCGCGCACGGCGGCACGGCGCTGGTCGTAGGGTAGGGACATTACCTCATCGGCGATCGCGTTTACACGCTCGATCCCGGTGAGGGTGCTGAGGATTTCAGTGGCCAGTGACATCTTATGTATCCGGTGGATCGCCGTCGGAGTGTGAGGGGTAGATCTGAGCGAGCTTCTTTCGCCTTCGTTCTTCTATTTCGGGCCACTTCGCGCGGCGCTCGTCCTGCAATTCGAGCTCGGCCCTGAATGCGGCGGCCACCTCAGCGGCGTAGGGAGCTATCTCTTCATCGGTTCCTGTCAGATAGACTGAGTAGTCTTTTTTGGGAGCGTTGGGGTCGGGAGTGAGAATGCCCTCGTCCTTCATCCGCTGGACCTCTGCGATGGCTTCGAGCCACTTGGGGTCCGGGACGATCTCCTCTTGGGTGGAGTCGGTTTCGGGAGTGTCGGAAGGCGTGTCAGACTCCCCAACAGCGTGGTGTGGGCAGTCGGGGGTGCATATCAGGGCGTCGGTGAGCGGGAAGCCGTTGTCGATGAGCTGTTTTGCAGCCGCGAGGTTGTGGTGCGGCTTGTAGGGGTCCTCATGGGTCTCCATGGCGTGGATGAGGTTTCGGACGATGGTGCGTCCGTTGTCGGTCTCGTCACGGATGAACTGGACGAACTCGTTCAAGCCCGGGTCTATCGCCGGATCGGGGTTAGGACCGCCGGCCTGGTTCGGTACAGAGTCGAGGGGGACACGGCTGCCGCCGCCGGAGGCCGACCTCCGGGGCCTTGAGGACTTGTGCTGTCGGACCAGTTCGGCGGCCTCTTTGAAGCCGTACTTGGCGAGTATCTCGGCGGCTTTGAGCTCGTGGTGAGGCTGGTAGTTGGAGTACTCGCGGTTCGCGGCGCCCTTGAGGAAACGGACGATGTCGCGTCCGCCGTCGGTCTCCTCGAGGATGATGTCCTTGAAGGCCTGTAGGCCGGAGTCCTGTATGTGAATGTGTGGGCAGTCTGGCATTTGGGTTGTTGTTGTGGTCGGGCCTGCTAGGGCCGGACGTACTATAGTTCGGCGTGTTTCGGAATAGAGTAACGGGTGTTGCGAACGGATGTCAAGGGGCATTTTAGACAATGGGTGAAACAAGCGTAGTAGAGTGTGGGCACGGTGCACACTCGCTGATATGGTATAGAGTGTGGGCTTGCTGTGGCATAGTCGCAGGCTCTGTGGGATGTGTGGTTTGAGGTTGGGAGGATGAGGATCGTTGGATGTCCGAGATTGGCTGAAGAGGAGGTCGCCAGCGCAGAATCCTGGGACTCATGGGGAGTGGTCACGATGGGGAGGTGAAACGGATTCAGGGGCGGATTTTCCATTTGACACAAGCTAGGGCAGTCAGTAGAATAGCAGTTTGTCGTCACTTCGTGACGGGCGCTTGCATTGTGTCTTCCAAAACGAGTCTTCGGTAAGGGGTTTGTGATGCCCACAGTCAACCAACTAGTGAGAAAATCGAGGCGACCAAAGAGCAAGCCTGAAAAGGCGCCGGCGCTGCGCTACACGTACAATTCGCTCAAGAATCGCACGCGCAGAAACTCCGGGGCGCCGCAGAAGCGAGGGGTCTGCGTGCAGGTTAGGACACAGACACCCAAGAAGCCGAACTCCGCGCTGCGAAAGGTGGCAAGGATCAGGCTGACCAACCAGATGGAGGTCACAGCCTACATACCGGGCGAGGGGCACAACCTCCAGGAGCACTCGGCGGTTCTGATAAGGGGAGGCCGTGTGAAAGACCTGCCCGGAGTGCGCTATCACGTGGTGCGCGGGGCACTGGACACCGAAGGGGTGGACGGGCGCAGGCGTGGCCGGAGCAAGTACGGCACGAAGCGAGACTCCTGAGCGACGGCCGCGGATACAGTCAAACAAACTGAAGTCTTACCTACAGAGCGGAAAAGGAAATCGAGCATGGCTCGGAGACGACGAGCAGAGAAGCGAAAGGTCACGCCGGACCCGAAGTATCACAACATTGAGCTTTCGCAGTTCATCAACAAGGTGATGCTAAACGGGAAGAAGACTGTGGCGCAACGGATCGTCTATGAGGCGCTGGACAAGGCCTCACAGGAGGTGCGCCGTCCGCCGATCGAGGTATTCGACCAGGCGATACGGAATGCTACGCCGATGGTCGAGGTTCGGTCTCGCAGGGTGGGCGGAGCGACCTACCAGGTGCCGACCGAGGTCAGGCCCGAACGTCGATTGGCGCTGTCCATGCGATGGATAATCCAGGCGGCGCGCGCCAGGCAAGGCAGGCCGATGGCGGACAGGCTGTCAGTCGAGCTTGCGGAGGCGGCCCGCGGTCAGGGCACCGCCGTGAAGCGTCGAGAAGACCTATACCGGATGGCAGAGGCGAACAGAGCATTTGCCCATTATCGTTGGTAATCCTGTACATAGTACCCTACCTTCCCCTCACGAATTGACAATGAACAACGACGTGTTGGAAAACACCCGTAACATCGGGTTCATAGCGCACATCGACGCCGGTAAGACGACGGTCACCGAGCGCGTGCTTTACTTTGCCGGGAGAATCTACAGGATTGGCGGAGTGGACGAAGGCACGACCGCGATGGACTGGATGGCGCAGGAGAGGGAACGGGGCATCACGATCACGTCCGCCGCAACGACCTGTACCTGGAAGCAGTACACGATCAACATTATCGACACGCCGGGCCACGTGGACTTCACGGCAGAGGTCGAGCGAAGCCTGCGAATTCTGGACGGGGCAGTGGTGGTCTTCGACGCGGTAGCGGGAGTGCAGCCGCAATCGGAGACGGTCTGGCGACAGGCGGACAGGTATGAAGTGCCGCGCATCTGCTTCATAAACAAGATGGACCGGGTCGGAGCCAGCTTCTTCGACGCCATGGACTCGATAGCGCGACGGCTGGGCGCCAATCCGGTCGCGGTACAGATACCGATAGGAGTCGAGGACGAGTTCCAGGGCGTGATAGACCTCGTCGACGAAAAGGCCATCTTCTACGACGAAGAGGGTCCTGTCATACCCCGTGAGGGGCCGGTGCCAGAGGAGATGATCGAGGAGTTCAGGGTTTACCGCAACGCTCTCGTCGAGAAGGTGGCCGAAACGGACGACGATCTGATCATCAAGTACCTGGAAGAAGAGGAGATTAGCAAGGAGGATATCAAGCGAGCGCTCCGAAAGGCGACGCTTGATTATAAGGTGGTGCCGGTACTGTGCGGCACCGCTCTCCGGCACCGCGGTATTCAACCGCTTCTTGACTGCATCGGCGACTATCTCCCCTCCCCTCTCGACGTTCTCCCCCCCAAAGGCCACGCCTACAAGACAGGCGAACCGGTCACCAGGCACCCCGGCATCCCAGACGCACCACTCGCCGCGCTCGCGTTCAAGACCGTCTCAGACCCGTACATCGGGCGGCTGGTCTATTTCAGGGTGTACTCAGGAAGCGCAAAGAGCGGCTCGATGGTGTTCAACGCGACCAAGGGCCGCCGAGAGCGGCTCGGACGACTGGTGCAGATGCACGCGAATCGGCGTGAGGAGATCGAAGGCGTGAGCGCTGGGCAGATCGTCGCCGCGGTCGGACTGAAGGAGACCACGACAGGCGACACGATCTGCGGAAGCCAGGGCGACGCTGTGGTCCTGGAGTCGATAACGTTCCCCGATCCTGTGGTATCGGTAGCGATCGAGCCGAGGTCGAGGGCCGACCAGGACAAGCTGGCGGAGTCGCTGGTCAGCATGGCCGACGAGGACCCGACGTTCAAGGTAGCGTACGATGGCGAGACCGGGCAGACGGTCATCTCAGGCATGGGCGAGTTGCATCTTGACGTGATAGTCAACCGCATCCAGCGCGAGCACAACGTCGAGGGCAACGTCGGACGCCCGAAGGTCGCCTACCGCGAGACGATATCGTCGCCCGCGCGTGCCGAGGGCCGGTTCGTGCGTCAGACGGGCGGACACGGGCAGTACGGCCACGTGTGGATCGAGGCGGAGCCGCTGGAACGGGGTTCGGGCATCCAGTTCGAGAATCGGATCAGAGGCGGGGCGATCCCCATCGAGTTCATTCCGTCCGTTGAGAGCGGAGTGCGCAAGGCACTCATGACAGGCCCGCTGTCGGGATTCCCGGTCGTCGACATGAAAGTGACGCTGGTGGACGGCAGCTTCCACGAAGTGGACTCATCGAACATAAGTTTCCTAATAGCGGGGTCGATCGCGGCCAAGTCGGTGGTTTCACGCGCCAAACCGGTGATGCTTGAGCCAGTGATGAAGCTGGAAGTCGTGACCCCCGGAGAGTTCCTCGGAGACATTCTGGGAGACCTGGGGCGAAGGCGCGCGGAGATACGGAACATAGAGGGACTGGGAGAGATACAGTCCGTCAGGGCCGAGATTCCGCTGGCGGAGAGCTTCGGGTACGCAAACGCGATCCGTTCGCTATCGCAGGGCCGGGCAAGCTACACTATGGAGTTCGATAATTACGTCGAAGCGCGGAAAGAGTCGGTGAACAGCGCATAGGGGTCTTTATCTCCCAGCCTGTGGCTATTGAAAGTATGAACAGTCGAGTATGAGATGGTAACTGACACAAGACAGAAGATCAGAATAATTCTCAAGGCGTTCGATCACAGGATCCTAGACCAGTCCGCCGGCCAGATCGTGGAGGCGGCGGAGCGTACAGGTGCGAGGGTATCCGGGCCAGTGCCGCTGCCGACGTCGATCAAGCGGTTCTGCGTCATAAGGTCGCCGCACATCGACAAGGACTCCAGGGAGCACTTCGAGATACGGACGCACAACCGTTTGGTGGACATACTGGAGCCGACGTCGAAGACCATCGATCAACTTACGCGATTGACCGTTCCGGCGGGCGTGGACATTCAGATCAAACTTTAGCTTGGAAACGACAGTGCGAAGATGCCGATACACGGAATCATAGGCAAGAAGATAGGCACCACGCAGGTGTTTCGCGACGACGGGCGCACGGACGCGGTCACCGTGGTCGAAGCCGGACCATGCACGGTCACTCAGATCAAGACTGAGGAAAGCGACGGCTACGTCGGTGTGCAGCTCGGCTTCGAGCCGGTGAAACGACTGAACAAGGCCGAAGCCGGACACCTCAGGGATGTAGACGGGAACTTTCGCGTGCTGCGGGAGTTCGGATTGGACGATGTCTCCGAGGTCGAGCTTGGGGAGCGTATCGACGCCAGCCTGTTCGAGGCGGGCGACCTAGTGGATGCCACAGCGCGGGCCAAGGGTCGCGGGTTCCAGGGCGGCGTGAAGCGCTACAACTTCCGCGGGGGACCCAAGACTCATGGCCAGTCGGACAGGCATCGCGCACCAGGTTCGATCGGTGCCGGGACCACGCCAGGAAAGGTGCTCAAAGGGCTTCGAATGGCGGGCCACATGGGCAACAACCGCGTGACCGTCCGCAAGCTGGAAGTGGTGGAGGCCGACACCAGTCGGAACCTGCTCTTCATCAAGGGCGCCGTTCCAGGTTCGCGGAACTCGCTGGTCCTAATCAAGAAATCAGGAACGCGTAAGCGCAAGCTGCGCTAACGGAATACACTCGTCTATCGGACGAGAGCAGAGAGTAGTGAAGTGAAGCTGCAAGTAAGAAACCTGGAGGGCAAGGTGACCGGCACCATAGACGTGCTGGACAGTGTCTTCGGTGCCAAGCCGAACCCGGCACTGATACACCAGGTGCTGGTCGGTCAGCTTGCCAACCAGCGTCAGGGCACCGCGTCCACGAAGACCCGCGCCGAGGTCGCCGGAGGCGGGGCCAAGCCCAGGCCTCAGAAGCACACCGGCAGAGCGAGGGCAGGCTCGATCAGGTCTCCGATCTGGAAGGGCGGCGGCGTCACGTTTGGGCCGAAGCCGCGCAGCTATCGCCACCATACGCCCAAGCAGATGCGGCGCGGCGCGCTGATCAGCACGCTGTCGGGCAGGGCTCAAGATGGAGGACTGGTGGTAGTCGAGAACTTCGACTTCGCCCAGCCGAAAACGAAGGCCGTGCAGAGTGCGCTGCGCAGCCTCAGAGCCGGGGCGTCGGTGCTGCTTGTCGCAGACGGGGCAGACCCTGATGTTCTGCGGGCCGCGCGGAACATACCGCGCCTGAAGATGACGCCGAGTCACACGATTAACACGGTCGACCTGCTGAATCACCGCACGGTGGTGATGACCGAGCAGGCGGTCCGCAACGTCGAATCGATATGGGGCGGCAGATTCGAGCGGGAACCGACTCGGTCTGCCGAGCTAGTGGCGGCGGGGGAGTAAGCAAGACGATGGACCTGCACCCGTTCGAGATCATTCGCCGTCCCGTGGTCACGGAGAAGAGCACGCTGATGCACGACGACGACCGCTACACCTTCGAGGTGGCGACTTCCGCCACCAAGCACCAGGTGAAGGCGGCCGTGGAAGAGGCGTTCAACGTCGAGGTGCTGAAGGTGAACACCATGATGGTCAGGGGCAAGCGCAGGCGCTTCGGGCCGCGCCTGGCGACCGGCAGGTCGTGGAAAAAGGCCGTGGTGCTATTGGCTCCGGGTAACTCAATAACGATATTCGAGGGTGTCTAGACATGCCTCTTAAAGTACGCAAACCATTGACTCCTGGCCAGCGAGGCCAGATACGTCAGACGACGGACGACATTACGACGTCGAAGCCAAAGAGGTCTCTGCTCAAGCCGCTCAAGAAGCGTGCGGGCAGAAGCCGAAACGGGCGCATTACCGTCCGTCACAGGGGCGGCGGACACAAGCGGCAGTATCGCGTCATCGACTTCAAGCGCAGCAAGCCCGGCATTTCGGGAGAGGTCGTCTCTATCGAGTACGACCCCAACCGCTCGGCGCGTATCGCGCTGGTCAAGTACCCAGATGGCGACTGGCGCTACATTCTGGCTCCGAACGGGCTCCTTGTTGGAAACCGGGTCGAAGCCGGGGAGCAGGCGCCCATCAGGGCGGGCAACGCGCTGCCTCTGAGGGCCATCCCCGCGGGAACCCAGGTGCATAACATCGAGCTCCACGTTGGGCGGGGCGGCCAGATTGTCAGGGGCGCGGGCACGAGCGCGCAAGTGCTGGCCAAAGAAGGGCGCTACACTCTGCTGAGGCTACCGTCCGGCGAAGTGCGAAACGTGCTCAGCGACTGCATGGCGACGGTGGGTCAGCTCAGTGCTCCGGACCACAAGAACACCAAGCTGGGCAAGGCGGGGCGCAAGCGTCACCTGGGTCGACGACCACAGGTGCGCGGGGTCGTGATGTCGCCCAGGGACCATCCGCACGGCGGCGGCGAGGGCCGTTCTCCTATCGGAATGCCAGGGCCAAAGACGCCGTGGGGCAAGCCCGCGCTGGGACGTCGCACGCGCAGGAACAAGCGAACGGACAGATTTATCGTAAGGCGCAGGTATCAGAGGTAGCGGTCAGGGATTTCGAGACCACAAACATGTAGATCGAGCGCTTCGACGCGCTTGGGATGAAACAACAGGCTGAGAGGCGAAAGATGTCCAGGTCGGTAAAGAAGGGGCCATACGTACACGAAAAGCTGGCGAAGAAGGTCGACGCCGCGCGGCGGTCGGACTCGAAGCAGGTCATCCGAACCTGGTCGCGCGCCTCCACAATCATGCCGGACATGCTGGGCATGACAATCGCCATTCATGATGGCAGGAGGCACGTGCCACTGTTTATTACCGAGAACATGGTGGGCCACAAGCTGGGCGAGTTCGCCCCGACGCGAACGTTCAGGAGTCACTCATCCAAGTCCGAGCGGGCGTCGGCGGTCAGTTAGGGTTCACAATGCCAATCAGCGCGACAGCCAAGAACACAGGCATATCGGTCAAGAAACTGTTGCCGATTGTGGACCTCGTGCGCGGTCAGAACGTGGAGGAGGCTCTAGACATGCTAGAGTTCCTCCCCTCTCCCGCCGCGGCCCGGGTGGCGCATGTGTTAAAGTCGGCCGCGGCCAACGCCGAGAACGAGATATTCGCCCGCCCTTCGGACTTGACGATTACCGAGATATACGCGAACGAAGCCCCACGTCTGAAAAGATTCCGCGCCAGAGCGCGGGGACGGGCCTCAAGGATCATCAAACGCAGCAGCCACATAACCGTTGTGGTGGACGAAAGCGAGGAGCTCTAGCTTGGGCCAAAAGACTCACCCCATAGGATTCCGCCTGGGGATCGTCAAGGACTGGCACGCGCGGTGGTTCGCCCACAAGCAGAAGGACTACCGCAGCCTGGTGTTCCAAGACCTACAGATACGCGGGCAGATCGGGAAGAACTACCCCGACGCCGGAATCTCCACCGTGGACATCGAACGCAGCGACAGCGACGTGACGGTGACGATCCACACGTCCCGCCCCGGCATAGTGATCGGGCGAGGAGGTCAGCGTGTGGACGAGCTTCGGCGCGACCTCGAACGCATCATGCGACGCCGCGCCAGAATCAACGTTCAGGAGATACGGCAGCCGGAGTTGGACGCTTTTCTCGTCGCCCGGAACGTCGCGGACCAGTTGGAACGCAGGATCGCGTTCCGCAGGGCCATACGGCAGACGCTGGGCCGTACGATGCAAGCCGGAGCCAAGGGGATCAAGATACTCTGCTCAGGCCGGCTGGGCGGCGCTGACATCGCCAGATCCGAAAAGGCGATGGAGGGCCGCGTGCCGCTGCATACGCTGAGGGCGGACATCGACTACGGACTCGCAGAGGCCGCAACCGAGTTCGGCCGCATTGGGGTCAAGGTGTGGATTTACAAAGGGGACATCCTGCCAGAGGCTCCGCCGGAGCCGGAGATCGAAGAGGAGATCTCCCCGATAGAGGTCACACTGACCGCAAACCCGGACCCCGTGCCCGAGGTGGTCGCCGCTCCTCCGGTGGAAGTGCCAGCTCAACCGCAAGCGGCGGTCGCGGAGCCTGCGGCTCAAGTCGTAGAAGAGCCGACACCCGAAGAGCCTATGACCGAAGCGGTGCCAGTCGCGCCCGCAGTGCAGGCCGAGCAGGCCGCTCCGACCGCCGAGGCCGTTCAGGAAACAACATCCGAAGAGGGGGTGGACGATGCTCCAACCCAACAGAGTTAAGTTCAGAAACATGCACCGCGGCAGGCGCAAGGGAATTGCGGTTGCCGGAAGCCAGATCAACTTCGGCGAGTTCGGCCTGAAGGCGACGGAGTCGGCGTGGGTCACATCCCGTCAGATCGAGGCGGCCCGGCGCGCGATGACCCGATACGCACGACGTGGTGGCAAGCTCTGGATCCGCATCTTCCCGGACAAGAGTGTGACGGCTCGCGCGGCCGAGACCCGTATGGGCAGCGGAAAAGGGCCAGTCGATCACTGGGTGGCGGTCGTCAAGCCGGGACGTGTGCTGTTCGAGATCGCCGGCGTGCCGGAGGAAACGGCGCGACAGGCGCTCAGGCTCGCATCGTCTAAGCTGCCCATGGGCACCAGGATTATTACGAGACATCCAGCCTAAGGCCGGGGAACAAACGAGGATTTTCGATGCCAGCAGACGATCTCAGAGGTATGTCCAACGAGGACCTCGCCTCCGAGTTGTACGAGACGAGACGAGAGTTGATGAATCTGCGTTTCAGGGCGGCTACTATGCAGCTTGCCGACATCAACGAGATAAAAAGGGCCAAGAAGCGCGTCGCGCGGATTCTAACGGTGATGCGCGAGCGTGAGCTTGAGAGAATGACCGCATGAGCTACGAAAGACGAAAGACGCGAGTTGGCCGGGTGGTCAGCGACAAGATGGACAAGACCGTTGTGGTCGTCTACGAATGGAGCCAGCCGCACCCGATCTATAAGAAGGCGGTGCGGCGACAGACCAGGTTCTACGCCCACGATGAGAGCAACAGTTGCGCTCTTGGCGACACAGTGAGGATTATCGAGTCGCGTCCGTATTCCAAGACCAAGCGTTGGAAGGTCGCCGAGATTCTGTCCAGCAGGGAGATCGCCGAGGTGAAGCCTGAGGAGATCCAAGTGGACGCGGACGTTCTATCGGCTATGGCCACCGCGACAGCAAGCGGCGATGGCGGTCCCGCATGACTCGGCCAGCCAAATGCAGGTGATGACAAGACAGAGAGTATGATCCAGATATACACCAGACTCAGAGTGGCAGACAATTCGGGAGCCAAGACGATTAGCTGCATCGGCATACCCGGAGGCAGCGGACGGCGGTACGCTCACGTCGGGGACGTGATCGTGGCCTCCGTCAAGGAGTCCGCTCCAGCGGCGGCGGTACGCAAAGGCGAGGTCGTCAAGGCCGTGGTGGTGCGCACCAAGCACGCAACCAGAAGGGTGGACGGCTCCCGCATCAAGTTCGACGACAACGCGGCGGTCATCATCAACGACGACCAGATGCCCAGGGGGACCCGCATATTCGGCCCCGTGGCCCGCGAGCTCAGAGACAAGAACTTCATGCGGATAGTTTCTCTCGCCCCGGAGGTGTTGTAGATGCGACTGCGCACCAACGACCCCGTGATTGTAATCAAGGGCCGAGATCGTGGAAAGCGCGGCAATGTCTCCCGCGTGGATCTCAAGCACGACACCGCTGTCGTCGACGGAGTCAACGTCGTGTCCCGCCACCAGAGACCCACGGGCGCGTTCCGACAGGGAGGCATCATTCAGAAGGAGATGCCCATTCCGATTTCCAACCTCGCGTACTTCGATGAGGAGAGCGCCGCACCAACCAAGATCGGATACAGGTTCTTGGCAGACGGCAGCAAGGCCCGAGTATCAAAGAAGTCAGGTGAAGTGATCGAATGACGCAGGAAGAGTCTACATCCTCGAACGGATCAGGCGGCCCAGACCAGTTCCGACGGCCCCTCCCGCGTCTGCTGGAGCGGCTGAGGAGCGACGTTGGTCGGCAGCTAACGCAGGAGTTCGGGTACACGAGCCCGATGCAGATACCGCGGCTGGACAAGATCGTCCTGAACATCGGAATGGGCGAGGCGCTCCAGAACGCCCGCGCGATGGAGGCCGCGACCTCCGACCTGACGGCGATCAGCGGTCAGAAGCCGGTAGTGACCAAGGCGAAGCGGTCGATCGCGCAGTTCAAGATCAGGGACGGTATGCCGATCGGCCTGACAGTGACGCTCAGGAGCCGGCGCATGTATGAGTTCTACGACAGGCTGGTGAACGCCTCCCTGCCCCGGCTACGGGACTTCCAGGGTGTTTCGAGGAACTCATTCGACGGACGGGGCAACTACTCACTCGGACTCAGGGAGCAGGTAATCTTTCCAGAGATCGACTACAACTCGGTGGACCGGATGCGCGGTCTGCAGGTGGTGATCGTCACGACGGCTCCAAGCGACCAAGAAGGAATGCGACTTCTGGAGCTTCTGGGAATGCCGTTCACCAGGCCCAGGAGCGCAGTGCCTGCCTGACGGTTGGACACATGCGACACTCGGACAGAGACGGCAAGAAACTCGGTAGACATCTGAGAACAGGTTAAATCACATGGCGAAGAAATCTAAGATCGCCCGTTGGAAGAAACCCCAGCGGTTCAAAGTGCGGCAGCACAACAGGTGCAACCGCTGCGGCAGGCCGAGGGCCTACATCAGGCATTTTGGACTGTGCCGTATCTGTTTTAGAAACATGGCACTCGAAGGGCTTCTACCCGGAGTGCGGAAGGCTAGCTGGTAGGGGAACGACAGCATGGCAGTGACAGATCCGATCGCGGATATGCTCACGCGCATTCGCAACGCCGTGAATGCGCGTCACGAGTCGGTCAGAGTCCCGACTTCCAAGATGAAGGTGGAGCTCGCGAGAATCCTCGCCGAGGAGGGATTCATCGAAGGTTACGACCTTGTCGGGTCGGGTACTCCACATGCGGCTATCCAGGTCAAACTCCACTACAGGAGCCGCAGTGAGCCGGCGATCACCGGGCTCAAGCGTGTCAGCAAGCCCGGACTCAGGGTCTATGTAGGCAAGGGCGAGATTCCCAGGTACTTCGGAGGGCTGGGAGTAGCGGTCGTGTCCACGTCGATGGGCGTAATGACCGGGCGTCAAGCCTGGAGGCAGGGAGTCGGCGGCGAGCTCCTCTGCTACGTGTGGTAAGGAGACCGCTATGTCCAGAGTAGGAAACAAACCCGTTCCGATCCCTTCCGGCGTCGACGTGCGAGTAGACGGACTTGCGGTGACCGTGAAAGGTCCTCGCGGAGAGCTCAGCCAGAGCTTCCATCCCGAAATGTCGATCGCACGCGACAACGGGACCGTGGTAGTCACAAGGCCGAGCGACTCGGGCGATCACAAGGCACTGCACGGGCTGACGCGCAGCCTTATCAACAACATGGTGGCAGGCGTAAGCGACGGATTCGAGAAGGTTCTCGACCTCGTGGGAGTCGGATACCGGGTCGCGCAGAACGGCAAGGGCATCACGTTGAGCGTAATGCTGAGCCACCAAGTCAACATAGACCCTCCGCCGGGCGTAACGCTTACCGTCGAGGGGAACAACCGCATCCGCGTGCAGGGCATAGACAAGCAGGCAGTCGGGCAGATTGCGGCCGAGATCCGCAAAGTTCGCCCGCCCAACGTGTACACGGGCAAGGGCATCAGGTATGCCAACGAGGTTGTACATCTGAAGCCCGGCAAGAGCGCGAGGAGGGCCTAAGGTGCCAAGAGTCAAAAAACTCAAGTCGCGCAGGCAGATACGGCACAGGCGCGTCCGCAAGAAGGTGTCGGGAACCTCTGAGCGCCCCAGGATGGCAGTGTTCAGAAGTCTCAATCACATCTACGTCCAGATAATCGACGATTCCCAGGGTCACACACTGGCGGCCGCGTCCAGCCTGGACCCCGAAATCAGGTCCGATGTCAACGGGAGCGAGGCCAAGTCGGAGGTCTCAACATTGGTCGGCAAGCTCATCGCGGACAGAGCCGCTGAGAAGGGCGTCAAGACGGTTGTGTTCGACCGCGGAGGCTTCAAGTATCACGGCAGAACCAAGGCGCTTGCCGATGCCGCGCGCCGGGGAGGTCTGGCTTTCTAGATGACTACTAACTTCACACAACAGCAGGATGGCGACCAGGAAGAGCTTCTCGTGGTCGAGAGGGTGGTCCGCATCTCTCGCGTCGCCAAGGTGGTCAAGGGAGGCCGCCATCTCAGCTTCAACGCGGTGGTGGTCGTCGGAGACGGCGAGGGCCGCGTTGGGATAGGCATGGGAAAGGCAGACGCCGTTCCGGACGCGGTGAGGAAGGGGTCCGTCAAAGCACGAGCCAACATGGTTAACGTGTCTCTAAGCGGATCGACGATACCGCACGACATCGTATCCAAGTACGGCGGAGCGCAGGTCATGCTCAAACCCGCCGCCCCAGGGACCGGCGTCATCGCCGGGGGGTCTGTCCGCGCCGTTGTCGAGCTGGCCGGAGTCAGGGACATACTCACCAAGTCCCGCAGGAGCAACAACCCCGTCAACGTGGTCAAGGCCACGTTCGAAGGCCTCAAAAAGCTCAGGATACCCGAAGAGGAGTTCGCCAAGCGCCGGCGGACGGTGGAGGAGATGAAGGAACAGAGACGGATCCGGGCAGAACGCCGAGCAGCCCAACAGGCCGCCAAAGCGGAGGCAGACGCGCAGCAGGATAATCGACCGGCAACTGAGGGTTGAGCATGGCAAAGATAGCAATTACCTACAAGAAGAGCGCCATCGGCTACGAGAAGTCCCAGAAGAGGGCTATCGAGGGCCTCGGACTCAAACGCCTCAACCAGACGGTCGAGCACGAAGACACTCCGTCCATACTCGGAGTCGTCCACAAAGTGCGCCATCTGGTGACGGTGACCCCCGTGTCGGACGATACGGAATAATCATTCAATTCCCACGGAAAGAAGAAACGAAATGCAGCAGCACCTGATGCGGTCTCCAAAGGAGGCCAAAAAGAACCGGAAGCGCGTCGGCCGAGGCGATGGCAGCGGATCGGGAACGTACTCGGGCAGAGGCATCAAGGGCCAGAAGTCGCGCAGCGGCAGCGGTCGGATGACCAAGTTCCAGGGTGGGCAGCTTTCGCTGCTCAAGCGCCTTCCCAGCATAAGGGGATTCACGAACGTATTCCGACAGGAGTACAGCATCGTCAACGTAGAACAGCTCGCCGCCTTCCCTCCCGATAGCGTGGTTACGCCCCAGGAGTTGGTCGCGGTCGGGTACATTCGCAACATGGCGGCCCCGGTCAAGATACTCGCAAGAGGCGACATCGACGTCGCCATAACCGTCTCGGCACAGAAGTTTTCAGCGTCGGCCCGAGAGAAGATCGAAGTGGCCGGCGGTATAGTGACGGTCATTGAGTAGGCACATCGAAAAGCGTCGGGGTTCCCCGGATACTCCGGGGAGCGGTGAGGAGACGACTTAATGCGCCAGGCGCAGTCGGCAAGAGCCCAGCAGCAGTCATCCAGGCCGCAGCTAATCCAGTCCATGATCGATGCGATGCGCGTCCCGGATCTGCGTTCGAAGATCCTGTTCACGCTGGGGATGCTGGTCGTTTTCAGGTTCGTCGCGCAGGTGCCGATTCCCGGCGTCGATACGCAGCAGTTATCACAGGCATTCCAGCAGCAGGAGCTTCTCGGATTCCTGAACCTGTTCAGCGGAGGAGCGCTGGCGAACCTGAGCGTCGCGGCGCTTGGCGTCTACCCATACATCACCTCGTCCATCGTGATGCAGATACTGGTTCCGGCCATTCCGAGCCTGAAGGCGCTCTCCCAAGAGGGAGAGTTCGGACGTCAGCGGATCAACCAGATCACGCACTATGCGACCGTCCCCATCGCGTTTCTTCAGTCTTGGGGCCAGCTAACTCTGCTGCGCCAGTCCGGTGTCCTGCCGGGAGTGGACTTCGGACTCAACCTTGGGACCGCTGCGATGCTGATCTCGATGGTCGCCGGCACTATGTTCTTGGTCTGGCTCGGAGAGCTGATCACCGAAAAGGGTCTTGGGAATGGCATATCCCTGATCATCTTCGGAGGGATAGTCGCGGGTTTCCCCACCATCGTCGGCCAGGGATTCATGGAAAGCGGCCAAGCGGGAGGGCTGTTCCTGCTCGGCATATTCGGATTCGCGATCATCTTCGTGATCGTGCTCTTCAATGAGGCGCAGCGCAGGGTGCCCGTTCAGTACGGGCGCAGCGTGTATCGCGGTGGGCAGATGCAGCGACAGTCGGGCGCGACGTTCGTGCCACTGCGCGTCAACAGCGCTGGGATGATCCCGCTGATCTTCGCCTTCAGCATAATCATCCTGCCCGCGACCATATTCAGCTACTTCCGCAATCCGCTATCAGATTCGTTCTTCACACGGCTCGCCGAGTTCTTCACGGACACGCTCGACCCTTCCAACTTCCCGTACTGGGCCGCAGTGTTCGTCCTGGTGGTGGTGTTCACCTTCTTCTATACGCTTGTGATATTCCAGCAGCAGAACCTTGCTGAAAACCTCCAGCGCAACGGCGGGTTCATCCCCGGAATCAGGCCGGGCAGACCGACGCAGGAGTACCTGAACCGCGTGATCATCAGAATCACCTGGGGCGGCGCGCTGTTCCTTGGAGTCATCGCCATCTTGCCCTACTTCGTCACGCTGGCAACCAATGTCCGCGCGCTGACGCTTTCCAGCACCAGCCTGCTGATCATGGTCGGCGTGGCGCTGGACACCATGCGCCAGCTAGAAGCGCAGCTCCTGATGCGCAACTACGAAGGGTTCATCAGATAAGAGCAGCCAAAACTGCAGATATGAACGTCATACTCATGGGACCGCCCGGCTCCGGGAAGGGAACCCAAGCCGCAGATCTCGCCGAAAAACTGGCGGTGGACGCTGTATCATCAGGAGACCTGTTCAGAGACCACCAGCGCCGGGACACCGAGCTCGGTCGGCTGGCCCGCTCATACATGGAGCGCGGGGTGTACGTCCCCGATGAGATTACGATCAACATGATAATAGAGTGGATAAGCGCCCCCGACCACGCTGCCGGGTTCGTTCTGGACGGCTTCCCCAGAACTCAGTCCCAGGCCGAGGCTCTGGACGAAGCGCTGACCGACCGGGGCGGCATCGACCGGGTGGTCTTCATCAAGGTTTCAGACGAGGAGTTGGTCCGAAGGCTCGGCGGTCGAATCCTTTGCACCAAATGTCAGCGACCGTACAATCTCAACAGCTCCCCTCCCCTGTCCGAGGGACTCTGTGACGCTTGCGGAGGCGATTTGTACCAGCGTGACGACGACAAGCCGGAGGTAGTCGCGAAGCGGATCGAGGTGTACAACCAGGAGACCTCGCCGGTTGTCGAGTACTACCGCGCTTCCGGCGTGCTGTCGGAGATCGACGGTGAGCAGCCGGTGAAAGCAGTGGAAGAGGCGCTGTCCGACGCGGTTCTCACATAGGTTGTCTGAACAGATTGGGTTTATGTAAACTTGTGGTATTCACGGAAGGTACGGAGGTAGATGGCCAGAAGGCCAAATGGAATCACGATCAAGTCAGCCCACGAGCTGAAGCTCATGTTTGAGGCCGGGCAGATAATCGCGCACACGAAAGTGAAGATTATCGAGGCGGTGGAACCCGGGGTCGAAACCCAGGAGCTTGACGCCATAGCCGAGCGCAAGATTCGGAGCCTTGGGGGCGTACCGTCCTTCAAAGGGTATAAGCCCGGAATGGCCTCCTACGCTTTTCCGGCCACGATATGCGCGTCGATCAACGACGAGATCGTTCACGCAATTCCAAACGAACGGAACCTGACAGAGGGCGACGTACTGAGCGTGGATGTTGGAGCGATCTACGGCGGTATGCACGCCGACAGCGCGTTCACCGTCGGCGTAGGCGAGATCAGCGAGGAAGCTCAACGGCTTATAGACGCAACGAAGAAGTCCCTCGACGAGGGAATAGCGAGAGTGAAGACCGGAGGAAGGATAGGAGACATATCCAACGCGATCCAGAGGTACGGGGAGCGCATGGGCTATCACGTCGTCAGGAAGTATGTGGGGCATGGCATCGGCTTCAACATGCACGAAGAGCCGCAGGTGCCCAACTACGGAAGGCGTGGAAAGGGGCCGCTGATACGCAGAGGAATGGCCCTTGCCATTGAGCCGATGCTGAACATCGGAACGTCGAAGACCAGGGTTCTGGACGACGACTGGACGGTCTCCACAGCGGATGGGAGCCTTTCGGCCCACTTCGAAGACACGGTCACAGTCACTGAAAACGGCCCTTTGGTCACAACCCGCTTCGGCGCGAACGACCAGATCAACTGACTCGAAAGGAGTCCTATGGCGAAGAAGCAAAAGGAGGCTATCGAGGTAGAGGGCACCGTCACGGAGTCCCTGCCCAATGCCAGCTTCAGGGTGGAGCTTGCGAACGGACACAAGGTTCTCGCCTACGTGTCCGGCAGACTGAAACTGAACTTCATCCGCGTACTGCCCGGAGACCGTGTACTGGTCGAGCTATCACCGTACGACCTGACGCGCGGGCGAATCACCTACCGGTTCAGATAGACACAGACCTCCGACGCGAATCCGAATCTTCCACGTGTGAGAGTACTGAGAGTCCGCCTCCGGCGGGCCTGAATATGAGGACGACACCAAAATGAAGGTATCAGCATCGGTCAAAGTCAGATGCGCTAAGTGCAAGGTGATCAGACGACACGGCAGGGTCATGATAATCTGCGAAAATCCCAAGCACAAACAGCGACAGGGATAGGAAACGCGGGGAAAGCAATATGGCGATAGTAGCTGGAGTCAACATCCCGGACAATAAACGAGTAGAGGTCTCCCTCCGAAGCATCTACGGGATCGGGGCAACCCAGGCCGTGGACGTATGCCAGAAGGCCGGAATCCTCGACAACCCAAAGGTCGGAGACCTCTCCGACGCCCACTTGGCGCGGATTCGCGAGGTCATAGATCGAGAAAAGGTTGTCGAAGGCGATCTGAGGCGTGAGATCAACATGAACATTCGCCGCCTGATCGACATCGGCTCGTATCGCGGCCTCCGTCATCGGCGCGGCCTACCCGTGCGCGGCCAGAGGACCAAGACCAACGGGCGCACGAAGCGCGGCAGGCGCGTGGCCGTGGCGGGCCGTGGCAGAACGGTGAATAAGAAGTAGAGCTTTTGCTGACAGCGGTCAGCAAAACAGACAGGACGTAGCACAATATGGCAAGAAGACCAAGGACACGCCGCAGACATCGCAAGTCGGTCCCGGTGGGCCGGGCGTACATACAGTCCACGTTCAACAACACGATAATCACGATCACCGACCCGCAGGGCAACCCGATAGCATGGGGAAGCTCAGGCACTGTCGGGTTCCGCGGCTCCAGGAAGTCCACCGCGTTCGCGGCGCAGCGCGCTGGCGAAGACGCGGCCCGCAAGGGAGTAGAGCACGGCGTCCGCCAGGTCGAGGTCTTCGTACGTGGGCCAGGCCCCGGACGAGAGGCGGCCATACGGTCGATTCAGGGCGCGGGGATACTGGTAACGTCGATCAGAGACGTTACTCCAATCCCGCACAACGGGTGCAGACCACCCAAGCGACGCCGGGTGTAGCAGTCAACGCATATCCGGGAACTCAACGATGCAAGAGGAAACACCACAGCAGAAGCTAGGTGAGCGCGGCCTCGGCGACATACTCAACGAGACCTTCGCCGTTTACGGACGTCGGTTCACGAAGCTCGTGACCCTCGTGGCGGTCGTCCAGGTACCGCTGTCGATCATGACGTTGTTGCTCGCGCTGATCTTCTCGAACGCCCCCATCGCCAGCATGGTGCTGGCGGCCATCGCCGTCGGTGCGGGAATGATCTCCTACGGGGCTCTGATCTTTGCCGTAGGACAGCACTACGTTCAGGACAGCGTGTCAATTAGCCGCTGCTACACGAGGGTTCTGTGGCGCGTGGTGTCGATAGCGGTCCTCGCAATGTTGTTGGCGCTTCTGCTAGTGTTGACCCTGGCTCCGGTGCTGCTCTCGTCAAGTGGCGAACCCAGTCCGCTGGATCTGCTCACGCTGCTAATCGCGGTTGTGCTGCTGATCTACTTGGTCTATCTGACAGTCGCGACTCCCGCGGTGATCGTGGAGGGATACCGCTCCTTTGGAGCGCTCAGGCGCGGCTTCAATCTGGCACGCGGCAGTGAGCTCAGAATCCTGGGGCACCTGCTGGTCTACGGACTGGTGGGGTTTGGTTTGATAATCGTAATCGGTATGCCGTTTCAGCTCGTAGCCGTCTTGGTATCCGGTGAAGAGGTGACTCTTGCCGGACAGATTGCCGAGGCGGTCGGATTGTTGGTAACAGGGGTCCTGGTGCCGCCAGTAACGGTCATCGCGACTACTCTCTTGTACTACGATCTGCGGGTACGCAAGGAAGGTTACAACATGTCGCGTCTCACGATTGAGATGGGACGCGCTGTCGCATGATTTCGGATGAAGACAGGATTAAGGATGGGTAATGGCCAGGTATAAGGATGCCGTCTGTCGAAAGTGCCGACGCATAGGTGAGAAACTGTTCCTGAAGGGCGAGCGTTGCTACACCCCGCGATGCGCGGTGGACCGCAGAAGGCGCCCCCCTGGAGACTCGGTCCCCCGACGTCGGAGACCCTCGGACTGGGCATTGCAGCTCAAAGAGAAGCAGAAGGCGCGGTTCACGTACGGGGTGCTCGAAAAGCAGTTCAGGAAGTATTTCGACATGGCCCGGAATCAACCCGGCGTCACAGGCGACAACCTGCTCCAGATACTCGAAACCCGACTAGACAACGTCGTGTACAGGCTGTCTATGGCCGACTCCCGCCAGCAGGGACGCCAGCTAGTCAACCACGGCCACTTCACGGTCAACGGGCGACGGATGGACATACCTTCCTACCTCGTAGAACCTGGGGACGTAATCGCCTGGAAGCGCGGCGGCCGCAACGGGACGACGCCGCAGTTTATCCAGGATCTGACTGAAGGACTGCCGAAGCGTCCGATCCCTCCCTGGCTGCGGCTCGACATCGCCAACCTGACCGGCGAGGTCGCGTCCCTGCCCGACATGGGGGAGATCAATTCCACCATCGATGCCAGGCTCGTCGTGGAGTTCTACTCGAAGTAGCCCACTCACGAAACCTACCCGATTTGCCCCGTTACTGAGAACGGGTCTGTTTAGGAGAGTGCTGAATGGTCTTTGATATAACAACGCTGAGTGTGCAAGAGCTCCCGGAAGAGGTGGAAGAGACTATTCCCGACCCCTCTATCTCAACGGAGGTGGCCGAAGACGAGTACGGCAAGTTCGTCATCGAGCCGCTGGAGCCCGGCTACGGCGTTACGATCGGCAACCCCATGCGCCGCATCCTGTACAACGGACTCGAGGGTACGGCGGTCACGTCCGTTAGGATCGAGGGTGTGCAGCACGAATACCAGACCATGCCGAACATCCGGGAGCAGGTGACGGAGATCCTTCTGAACGTCAAGGCGATCAGGCTGAGATCGGAAGTCGACCGGCCCGGCAAGCTGCGACTTGAAGTCGCCGGAGAGGGAGAGGTCAGCGCCGCCGACGTCATGGCGTCGGCGGACTTCGAGGTTGTAAACCCAGAACTGCATATTGCCACCCTCGACTCGAACGACGCCAAGCTGTCCCTGGAACTGAACATCGAGCGCGGCAAGGGCTACAAGGAGGCCACGCAGGGAGAAGGACAGCCAATCGGGGTGCTTCCTGTCGACGCGATTTTTGCCCCCATCAGGAAGGTTAACTACAACGTGGAGCGCACGCGCGTGGGCCAGCGCACGGACTTCGAACGACTGGTCCTGGAGGTCTGGACAGACGGGTCGATCACCCCGGTTGACGCCGTGCAGCGTGCATCCAAGATACTGGTAGACCAGTTCTTCATGTTCGCCAACAGCGGGCCGGGAGCCGAGGACGGGTTCGATACCAGGCCCACGGCGGTGCTGAAGATTTCGCCGGAGCACTACAACGTACTCGTCGAACGGCTCGATCTGAGCTCACGCACACTCAACTGCCTCAAGCGCGCCGGCATCAACAAGGTCGGCGAGGTTCTGGACATGAACAGGAGCGAGCTGCTCAAGATAAGAAACTTCGGCGAGAAGTCCTACGTAGAGCTATTCGACAGAATGCGCGCGTCAAACCTCCTGCCTCCGGATCTGGATCCAGCAAACAAAAAAGAAGAAGAGCCGGTCGGTGTTGAGGAATAGTAGGAGTTGATCGGAAATGAGACATCGGCTGTCAGGCAAGAAACTCAGTCGTCCCACGCAACATCGGTTGCTGATGCTCCGGGGGATGGTGACCAACCTCGTCCTGAACGAGACGCTCACCACCACCGAGGCCAAGGCTTTCGAGGCGAGGCGGATGACCGAAAAGGTAATTACGCTCGGCAAGAAGGGCACTCTGCACCATCGCCGTCAGGCCGCCGCTCTGCTGACAGACAAGGAAGCGGTACGGAAGGTCTTTGACGATCTGGCGGGGCGCTACGAGGATCGGGCCGGCGGATACACGCGCACCTACAAGCTCGGCAAGCGAAAGGGCGACGCTGCCGATATGGCATTGGTAGAGCTTGTGAGCTGAGTGTCGCCCCATGCAGACAACAGGACGGTCAGGCAATGCGCCTGGCGATGATAGTAGAGTACGACGGGGCCGGATACAGCGGGTTCCAATATCAAAAGAACGCGCCGACGGTCCAGGAGCAGATTGAAAACACAATAGAGTCCCTCACCGCGAAGCCGGTCAGGATAAAGGCTGCAGGCCGCACAGACTCGGGAGTACATGCTCTGGGCCAGGTGGTGGCTTTCGACACGAACGCCCCCTACCCGCCTGAGACCGTCCGGGACGCCCTCAATGCGAGACTGCCGGATGCCATAGCGGTCAGATCGGTGTACCGGGTCAGGCCGGACTTCGATCCCAGGCGCGACGCGGTGAGCAGGCTGTACCGCTACACCCTGCTGGTGTCGGATGTACGGTCGCCGGTGGCCAGGCGATGGTCGCACCGAGTGCGCGGTCCTCTCGACCTAGAGTCGATGACCCAGGCGGCAACGCTGATGGAAGGAGTTCACGACTTCGTCAACTTCGCTGGACCAATGTCAGACCCGGCGGCCAGCGCGGTACGCCGTATCCATCACGTCAAGCTGGAGCGCGAATCGGACTTCATCCGCCTGGAAGTCAGGGGCAACGCCTTCCTGCCGCACCAGGTGAGGCGCATGGTCGGATCTCTGGTCGACGTTGGAAGAGGAAAACTGAGTATCGAACAGATATGTTTACAGATTGCGGGAGATGCGGACGCGCCAACGGCGAGATCCGTTCCGCCGCACGGGTTGTGCCTAGTGCAAGTAGAGTACCCGGACTTCCCGCCCGAAGAGAGTGAGTGAAATGGTAACGAGTTCCAAGCCGTATGAGACAAAGGCATCCGACCTGAAGCCGGTGTGGCACGTTGTGGACGCCGAGGGAGAGACCCTGGGCCGTCTGGCCACCTGGATCGCCACGATCCTGAACGGCAAGCTGAATCCACTGTACGTGCCCCATCTGATGACGGGTGACTACGTCGTGGTCACGAACGCCGCAAAGGTCAGGGTGACGGGCAACAAGCTCCGCCAGAAGATGTACTACCGTCACAGCGGGTACCACGGCGGGCTGACCGAGCGCACCTTGCAGCAGATGATGGACAAGCACCCCGACCGCGTCATCAGACAGGCCGTAAAGGGAATGCTTCCCAAGAACTCGCTTGGCCGCAAGATGTTGAGGCGACTCAAGATTTACGCGGGCCAGGATCATCCCCACGCGGCACAAATATCGAATCAGGAGGCGTCATAGATGGTCGTCCAGGACCAGCAGCACTACTACTACGCGATAGGCAAGCGCAAGACCTCCGTCGCACAGGTCCGGCTGTACACCGACTCGGGCGCCAACCAGGTGAACGGCAAGCCGTTGGAAGAGGTGTTCCCCTGGGACTCCTGGCAGAAGCTCATCAACGAGCCTTTCGACGTCACCCGATCTCACGGCCAGTTCCGCGTGGTGGCCCGTATCAAGGGTGGCGGAACCGTGAGCCAAGCGGGAGCGCTGCGGCACGGCATCGCCCGCGCGCTTCAGACAGCCGACCCAACGCTGCGACGCCCGCTCAAGCGCGCCGGTCTTCTAACCCGGGACGCGCGGGAGAAGGAGCGCAAGAAGTACGGCCTCGCCCGCGCCCGCAAGGCCAAGCAGTGGACCAAGCGCTAGAGGGTTCGATCTCTCAGTCTGATATAATCGATGGTGTCCGAACCCCGTAAAGGCCCCCTTTAGCATGGCGACACCATCGAAACCCAAGAGCCGCAGAACCCAGCGCTCCACGGCCCGCCTCTCGATGGCGACCGAAAACTACCTGCTGTCCATGTTCAGAATGGAAGAGCAGGAGATACGTGTTACGCTGACGGTTCTGGCAGACCACCTGAAGACACTTCCGCAGGACGAGGGGCTGGGGACGTCTCTGCCGTCAGTCGGAGGAATGATCCGCCGCATGGTCCGCGAGGGACTTGTGGAGACGACCGCGAACAAAGACGTCCTGCTGACTACCAGCGGACGGAAGGCGGCTGAGAGCATCGTGCGCAGGCATCGGCTGGCCGAGCGACTGGTGGTCGACCTGCTCGGCACGGAGCTGGAGATGTCCCACATCGAGGCGCACCGCCTGGAGCACGCCATATCTCCCTACCTGGAGAAGAAGATGGTCGATGCACTTGGCAACCCGGACACGTGTCCGTTCGGTCATCCGATCCCCGGCAGCGGCTACAAACCCCGAAAGAACTCCAAGACTTTGGACAAAGCCAGAGACGGAGAGAAGCTCGCAATCGACTCCGTTCCCGAGGACGATCAGGGGCTTCTTAGCTACTTCGTTGAGCAGGACATGGTCCCAGGCAGGGCGGTCGATATCAAAGAGGCGGCAAGAACCAGGGGAGTGATAACGCTAGAGTGCGACGGCAGAGAGTTGGTCTTCAGCTACGATGTCGCCGCCAAGATCCGAGTCTACACCCGCTAGGTCACCCCATCATCTGGTTCGTTCTGACAGCTCCGGCAGACCCGGGACAGACCCTGTCGAAGTCAGTAGGCTCATCTCACCTATCTTCCGCGCTCACAGCTTGCGGACGGCCAGCGTCATCCAGAGCCGCTTCGATCTCAGATCTCACCTCCGAGTCGTCTTCCGACCGCAGCGCACGGGTCAGGGCGTCCATGGCTTCAGCGCCGCCTATCCGCCCAAGCGCCCAAGCCGCGTGAGAGCGAACCAGCGCGTCCTGCCCCTGTAATGCGCGAATCAGCGCGGGCACGGCAGCCGGGTCGCCAATGTTTCCGAGGGCCACGCAAACGTTTCTCTGGAGTCCTGCCCTCTTGGAGCGGCGGATCGGACTGCCGTTGAACCTCTCTCTGAAATCGTCGTCGTCCAGTGCCAACAGCGGGATTAGCTCTGGAGCGTCGAAATCGTGGCGTTTCCGGAAGTCCGGCTGACGACTGGGAAGCGCCTTACGGTTGACCGGGCAGACCTCCTGGCAGATGTCACACCCAAAGACCCAGTCTCCTACTAACGGCCTCAGATCGCGTGGAATGGATCCGCGAAGCTCAATGGTGAGGAACGAGATGCACTTCCGATTGTCGATGACGTACGGCGCGACAATCGCGTCGGTCGGACATGCCGGGATGCACCGCACACACTCGCCACACGTCTTCTTTAGCGGCAAGTCCGGTTCGAGTTCGAGATCCGTCACGACCTGTGCGAGGAACACCCACGAGCCGTGTGTCGGCGTCAGTATGTTGGTGTTCTTTCCGAACCAGCCAACCCCGGACCGTTCCGCTGCCGCGCGGTCGTTCATCGGGCCATCATCCACGAAGAACCGTGTCCGCAACGGATGGTCCACCTCTTCGGCCAGCCGTTTGACAAAGCGTCTGAGTTTGCTCTTGATCACATTGTGATAGTCCCGGCCCCAAGCGTATCTGGCGACCTTGCCTCTGATGGGCGTCAATTCGTCATCAGAATCGGGTGGTGGGCCTGTGTCGTAGCTCATCGCCAGGGAGATCACAGAGCGCGCACCTTCCAGAAGAAGCTCCGGCCGGTTCATGCGCCGGACCCGTTCCTCGGTGTACCAGGACAAGCCGTCCATCAACCCATCGCGTGTGCGCTCCAGGGCTGCCCCCTCGTCTCTGAGGAATGGCCTAGCGTCGGCTATCCCTACCCTGTCGAATCCGAGCTCCAGGGCGAGCGACTTAACTCTGTCTTCCAACTCTGACACTTGCTCAATCCAATCTACACACTGATCATCCCACCCACACCATAACACAGCGGGCTAAAT
>JAKZVY010000193.1:0-8573 GCA_047515825.1 Dehalococcoidia bacterium | reverse complement strand
CCGTCATGATTCCAAGAACCCCAGACAGTACAGGCTGTAGCCATGAAAACTGTAGATGTGTTGAAAACAAATACGGATGCGAGTGAGCCGCCTGATTTGGTGGAAGCTTTGCTTGACCTTTACAACGCTCGAAAGGCAGCGGAGGAAGACGGGGATGTAATCCCGGAAGAACACGCATTGCAAAAGGCCGAGCTCGTTCTCAGGGCCATGTACAGGGCCGACCCTAGACCTTACTCAGTCTATCCCATGTCGGACGGTGACATCGCCATAGATGCTCACACCCCCCATGGGACCAAGGTAATTGTCATGTGTGACCCCAATGGGAGTGCTCGATGTTTGGTCCATATTGATGGTGAGTTTAGCCAGCGGAGCTATGACGATCCCAATATCATACCCGATCGCTTCATAATCGACGCTCTGGAAAGGACTCAGATCGTACCAACGTCTTACCTCAATGAGTGATTCTTCGGAATTTGCTCCCGATGAAAAACTGGGCCGACGTGTTTCATCTAGCAGGTACATTAATCGATCGAAGCGAAATAACGTCCCGGCAAGAGTGTTCGAGCACAGGGGCACTAACGAACTGTCGGTTGACAGGGTATATGACGATAATTTAACTAAGGTAACGAGCATAGCTGTCGCCCATGACGTGGGTCGCGGACGCAACTTTAATGGATGGGTGGTTGTTACTCAAGATATGGCTGCAAGAAATGGCCGGAGCATAAAAGCATCACCCCGAGAAGATAATGAGTTCCACGCAGATATTGTCTTACCTTTAGAGGTCGTGTCAGACAAAGAAAAAAGACAGCAACACGCATCTGAGTTGGCCACATATGCGCGTTGGCAAGACCCAGGACGATTCGGCTGAATGCTGATCAGATTGCAGCTATCTGAGTGAAGTCGATCCTGACGACTCCCGTACTGCCGACCCCTACTCCGCCCCCCACTCCGCCCACGCATCCTCCACCGCCCTCTGCGCCCGTGCGTGTCGCTTTCCAGGCCGGGCGATAGCTTCCAGGTCCTGCCGCTCCGAGTTCGTCAACGGTATCCTGCAAGCCACAACGTCCATGAGAAATCCTGAAACGAACATCTGCTACAATCCCGACAATGCTGCCCCTCAAGAGAATACTCATAATCGCCGGACCGAACGGCGCGGGCAAGACCACCTTGGCAAGGGAGTTTCTCTTAAACGAGGCTAACTGCCCCAACTTCATCAACGCCGACCTCATAGCGGCGGGCCTGAACCCGTTTCACCCGGACTCGGCAGCAATACAGGCGGGCAAGCTGATGCTCAGTATGATTGCCGACTACGTTGAAAGAGGAGACAGTTTCGCGTTCGAGACCACGCTGAGCGGGAGAGGCTACGCACGACTGATCCCCCGATGGCAAGCACAGGGATATCACGTCACCCTATTCTTCCTGAGACTCCCGACACCGGAGGCTGCCATTGCCCGAGTCAGACGCCGTGTGGCCGAAGGCGGCCACCATGTGTCGGACGAGACCGTCCGTCGCCGGTTCCACGCCGGACTGCGTAACTTCGAGCCCATCTATCAGGATCTGGTCGATGAGTGGGCCTTGTACGACAGCTCCGGGAGTGCTCCGGTCCTGCTGGAAAGAGGAACGAACTATGACTAGCGAAAACCCGATACATGACCTAGCCAACAGGTCGAGCGACGCAGACTTGATCGACGGCGCTCTTGCCGCCCTGCGCCGCGCCGCATACGTCGCCCAGAAACGCGCCATAGCTACCACTGGCTCGTATGAGGTGTGGGAAGACGGCAAGATGGTCATCCGCACTACCGTCAACGAAGAGCTGGCAAAAGAGTTCGAGAACCCTCAAGCCGGACTCGCGTAAGCGGCATCGCACCCGCCCATCCGTTATCATGTCCCCACATGGATTCTCCATCGCAGACCGCCCCATACCTCAAGATCAAGGACCTGTCCAAAAGCCAGCGCCGTATCGTCCGCGCCTGGTGCATGTACGACTGGGCGAACTCCGCGTTTGCCACGTCCGGCGTTGCCGCCATCTTCCCCGTGTACTTCGTGTTCCTGTTCAAAGACGCGCTCGGCGAGAACACCAGCTTCTTTGGCGTAACGTTCACCGGCAGCTCCATGTGGACTCTCGGAGTCGCGCTCTCGACCTCGATCGTCGCCCTGTCGAGTCCTGTGCTTGGCGTGATAGCCGACCGAGTCGCGATCAAGAAGGCCCTGCTGTGGATATACACCATCGTGGGATCTCTGTTCACCGCCCTGGCGTTCTTCTCGGCCTACACCGCTCATCCCTGGGCCTGGGCGTTCGGGATGTTCGCCCTGGCAAACGTCGGATTCGCGGGCGGTCTCGTCTTCTACAACGCGTTCCTGCCCCACCTTGCGCCGCGAGAGTTGCTCGATGACGTGAGCAGTCGAGGGTTCGCCCTCGGTTACGCCGGCGGCGGACTGCTGCTTCTCATTCACCTTGTGATGATTCTGGCGACCCAGGACACGGACGCCGCCGACCTGGTGACACGTATAGCGATCGCGTCGGTTGGCGTCTGGTGGTTCGGATGGGCCATCTGGACGCTGAAGGTGGTCCCCGAGCCTCCGATTCTCAATCCCGTCCACGGAATGACGGTGCGCGACGCCGTATCGCTTGGATTCAGAGAGCTTGGAAAGACATTCAGGGAGTTGACCCGATTCCGAGTCGTGCTGGTCTATTTGGGCGCGTACCTGCTCTTCAACGACGGTCTTCAGACCGTCCTGGCCATTGCGGGGGCGTTCGCGGCTGACACACTTGGGATTCCGCTGGCATTCAACATGACGACGATTTTGATAGTGCAATTCGTCGCCTCCGGCGGAGCGATGGCCTTCGGCTGGCTCGCGGGCCGGACATCGACGAAGGCCGCGCTCACGGTGTCGCTGCTGGGGTGGATCATAGTAGTGTTATTCGGAGTCGCGGTCGTGCCGCTCACTCCGACGGAGCACGGCGACTTCGACTTCCAGCTCGACTACGACCGCGCTTCCGGCGCCTACGTGATGACGGTCGCGCCCGACCTTCCGGACTCCGGCTTCGAGTTGGGGTTGCCAGGCGGGGAGAGATGGGTGCTCAGTGAGGGCATCATCCTAACGCGGCGCGCCGTTTTGTATCTGCCGGACGCGATTCGGGACTCCGAGGACGTGGAGTACAGCCTTTCGATCAGCGGCGGCGATTTCGATGGGGAGTCGGCAGTAGGTCCTGCGCACCCGTCCGTATTGGGCGAGGGCCCAGTGGACTGGTGGCCCGATCTGGTGCGAAAGCTCATCTGGAGACCTCTGGGACTGGACGCCGGCTACCAGTGGCTGATGCTCGGAGCATGTCTCGGACTGGTTATCGGAGGCAGCCAGGCGCTTGCCAGAAGCCTGTTCGCGCACATCACGCCATCGACCCGGAGCGGGGAGTTCTTCTCGTTCTTCGGGTTCATGAGCCGGGCGTCCTCGGTATTTGGGCCGCTGCTGTACATCGCCGCGACCGCGGTGTTCGATACCCGCGTGGCCGTCACGTCGATCCTGATTATCATAGTGGCCGGGACGATTATCCTGCGATGGGTGAACGTCGCCGAGGGCGAGAGAGTCGCGGCGGAAGAAGACGCGCGGCTCTTGGAGGAAAACGAGGCCCGAGTTTGACAGGCCTAACAAGGACGCCTGCGAGCTACAAAGACAGCCGCATCACGTGTCTTCTGGTTCCGGCGCGGCCCACTTCTCGGAAGCCCATCGCCTCGAATGTGCCGATGAATCCCATGAAACGGTAGCTCGGAGAGGTCGGATCGACGGGATAGGCTTCGACGATCGCGGCCCCCCTCTCCCTCGCGTGGTCCACAGCCGCCTCGATCAGCCGGCGCGTCATCCCCTTGCCCCTGAGCCTGCGAGGTACGAAGAAGCAGACTATCGACCAGACGCTTCCTCTCGCGTCCTCCGGACCGTCAGGGCCACCCAGGTTTCGGTAGCTGTCACGCGGCGCGATCGAGCACCACGCGACAGGATCGTCGTCGAGATATCCGAGAATGCCTACCGGCGTGCCAGATGCGACAAATCCGTGGAGCGCGTCCTTCTTGGCCTGAGCATCGGACCGGGCGCCGCTCGGCATCCGACGCCACACCATGCACCAGCAGTACTTGGGTCCGCCCCTGGCCTCGAATAGCCGCTCAAAGTCGTCCCAGCGAGCACGGTCGACCTCTCGGAACTCAAGGTTCTCCAGCGTCTGCGCCACTCGTCCTCACCCGGAGCCGGGATTTCGGCGCGCTATCTCGGCAGGCCGAGACCGCGCTGCGCGATGATGTTGCGCTGGATCTCGGATGTGCCGGCGGCGATGGTCGCGGAGGTTGATGACAGGTACAATTGCTGGATATATCCTTGGAGCGGCGCCCACTTCGACCCCTGCGACAGCATCCCGGCCATTCCGAGAATCTCCATGCCGGTGCGAGCGACGCGCTGGGTCAGCTCGGTGCCGTACATCTTGGACATGGACGCCTCGGCGTTCGGCACCAGCCCCTTGCTCTGCATCCAGGCGACCTTGTATGACAGCCAGCGCGATACCTCGGTCTCCACGTACCGCTGCGCGAGCTTGCGCCTGACGTGCGGGTCCTTACCCAGCGGCTGCCCATTGTGCTCGGTCTCGCGTGCGTACTCGGTCAGCGTCTCCAGCGTCCGACGCGCGGTGGCGGAGTATCCGACGCCCGACCGCTCGAAGTCGAGCGCGACGGCCAGCGTGTACCAGCCGCGGTCTTCCTCTCCCACGAGGTTCGCCGCGGGAACGCGCACGTCGTCGAAGTACACCTCGTTGAACTCGTGACGTCCGGCCATGTTGACGATGGGGCGGACGGTGACCCCGGGCGTCTTCATGTCGAGCATGAAGAGGCTGATGCCTCGGTGCTTTGGCGCATCGGGATTGGTGCGCGCGGCCAGCCAGCCCCAATCGGCGATGTGGGCGTTTGAGGTCCATATCTTCTGGCCGTTGATAACGTAGTCATCCCCGTCTCGGACGGCGGATGTCTGAAGCGACGCGAGGTCGGAGCCCGATCCCGGCTCGCTGTACAGCGTACACCAGTATCGCTCGCCCGCCGCGATGGGCGGCAGATGCTCCTGCTTCTGCTCCTCGGTCCCGACTATCATGAGGACAGGCCCGACCCAGGAGATCGCGCCGGTTCCAAGGTCGGTACCCGGAACGTTCCAGTAGGACATCTCCTCTCGGTACACGACCTGCTCCATGATTGAGCGGCCCTGGCCACCGTACTCCTCTGGCCAGGCCAGCGTCAGCCATCCCTTGTCAGACAGCTTCTTGGCCATGTCCCTGGTAAAGGCGTGTCGCTCCTCGGGCGTCTCGCCCGGCTGACCGAGCGGGTCCCAGCCTTCGGGCAGCTCCTGTTCGAGGAAGTCTCGGATCTCCTGTCGGAAGTCCTCTTCTTGCTGTGTGAATGTGATGTTCAATGTGGGCCTCCCTCCATAGTCCGCCCATCACTGGCTCGTAGCCGCGCCTCAAGCAGCCTGAGACGCGCCTCGGCTGCGAGTCTGCCTTCCCTCTCATGTTCCAACTCTGCTTCGGATGCCAGCCGCGCTTCTTCAGAACGTCGATGGTTGAGCAGCCACGCGCCCCGGAGCGGGTCATACAGACGAAGTGACAGGTCGGCGAACACGCACAACTCCAGGCCCAGTACCTCGCTGTACCCACGCAGCACCCCATCCTCATCCCGACCAATCGGGATGGGCTGATACGCTCCGTCCACAAGACGCTCCGCCTCCAGCGGCACACCGAAGTATTCGTCCATCGGGTCGAACCGCCAGTACTCGCTCACACCTACACCGGCGTATATTTCCCGCTTCTCCTCCCGATCTCTCCTCCAGGTGCTTCTGGACGCCACCTCCAGCACGAAGTCCGGCACCCTGCCACCCTCTCTGGACACCACCCACGAGTCGCGCGGGTGATTCCCGAGCGCCCCGAATACAGCGAACACGTCTGGGGCCACACTGGTAGAGGGGTCGTTCAACACGTAGTACAGCAGCATGTCGCCCGCTACATAGACGTCGGTGCGGTTTCTATAGTGGTTCCTCAGCGTGGATACGGTGTCGGTCAGCGGGATGTACTGGTGGTCCGATTCTGCCAACGGTTCACCGTCCGAGCTTGGGTATTCGATTCTGGGATCGTCGATGGCGACCGGCACATGAGGAGTGATGTTGCGCGCGCGCTGTACAGCCATATTGTGCCTCGTGATTCTCGAACGCCTCCGTACTGTGCCTTAGCATACCACACCGCCGACAGCCGGCCCTTATCTGGAATCCGCTGCGGCGTGTTGCTTCTTGCCGGGTGAGTGCGATGTTCATGTGGGTCTGCGGCCGCACCACCGCTTGGACGAGCCGTAGTCTGGGAACGAGACGGGCGGGTGTCAGGGTTTAGCATGGGTGATCAGGAGAACTGCAACGTAGTGGGGACCGGACTTGGTGTGACTCGCTACCTCGAACTCAGGGACCAGCTTGAACTCTCTTGGATTCTGCTTATAATAGGCGGCATCGATAGAGGAGAGAGATGTACTTCAGACACGGGCGGCACAGGACAGACTCCTCAGTCAAAGCCATCAGCTTCAGTCAACCGCCGTTGACGTACCCTTCAGCGCCCATCTAATCGGTTGCAGAACTGATACATGTTGGATTTGAATGACTTGGGTGATGGTTCGATCCCGGCTATCACGCCGGCTCTGGGCAACATGCTCGCAGAGGCTGGAGTAGTATGTCTTCAATCACAGGGTCACGTTCCGGGTGTCCTGCTTCTCCTCAGGGGATATAGCAGCAACAGCTATTCATTGACTTGGTCGCCAATCACCGTGCAAGCTCTCAGAGCTTGGAACGATCTGGAATACACCACTGAACATGGCGCTGTAGCCATTGCGGTTTTGCTGGCGAAGCAGACGATTGGCTATGAGGTGATAGAAAGTTCATTGAGAGGTACTGGCTTCGACTACTGGCTGGGAGATGTATCCGGTGGAGTATTCCAACGAAAGGCAAGGTTGGAAGTCTCTGGCATCCGTATTGGGAACGACAGCAGGGTCAGGTCAAGAGTAAGAGAGAAATTGAAGCAGACGAACCAGTCTGACGATCTGCAACTGCCGGCCTATGTAGTTGTAGTCGAATTTGGAAGACCCCTTGCCGAGGTTCAGAAGAAATGAGTGCAATTAACGACTTTCATCACAAAGCCGTTGACCTCTCGGCGTTTGCTCTCATGGAACAGATGCGTGGCAACGCAGAAAGATCTGCCGAACTCTTTGAACAGGCGCTAGAAAATGAACTCGCCGCGATTGAAGAGTTGAAGGAACCGGTCGAGCCAACGTATTCAGTGTTACATCGCAGCGCAGGCTGGATGGCGTTTCACTGCCGGAAGTTCCGTATTGCCGAGAAGTTAGCAGCTCGAGCTCTCTCTCATGATCCACATCCAGAGATTGCAGAAGAGCTTCGCGACCTTCTGGAGCAAATCAATTTCGGAAGGCACCTCAAATTAAAAGGGGTCACACTAGCGGCGAATGATATACAGCTGAGCCTTTCAGGTTCAGAAGTGGGCTTTGGGGTTATACGAGCAAGTGAGTTTATTGATCGCATTAGTTACTCGTCGAAGTTAGTGCATCGTATCATAGAGCGTCGGAACAATAGACCCTTCAGAGAGAGAGGCCGGCCTAGCAGCAATATAGAGAGTCTCTACCAATCGTATCTCTCCATCCCAAGAGCCGCGAGTTACGCTGTAACACTGAGCTTCAGTACATCATCTCATCAGCCTAGTCTTCCAGGAATATCGGATATAGCTGAAGTTGTGGATGAATTCATGGAACTGATGGAACTGCTGAACAGTGCTAATGTCTCAGAAATACAGGGCCGGATTCCAGATCCTGCCTATTTGCGCAATTTCCTCGGACTCGCGAAAAAAATAGCACCGGATGGAGATCGGATCCGACAGGTAGGTTTTACTGTGATTAGAGGTGGAACCGAGCAATCCGTGAAAGTTGTCACACGTAGGCAGGACATCCCATCATCGACTACTAAGATCTCGTCATCTGCCCAATCTGACCTCGTCAGTGTAAGTGGTACATTACTTTACGCAGACGCAACTGTTGATTCCAGTAACAAAATCAGGATTGTTGATGAAGATCAAGAAATCCATACAATAGAGGTTCCTGTAGGGATGATGAATGATATCGTGCGTCCGATGTGGGACTCAGAGGTGCGAATAGAAGGTTTACGTGTTCGAAGAGGCCGTTCAGACGTAACTGTGCTCCGCGACATCTGGCCGTTGGATGCAGACCAAGCCGACGAATATAGAGGCGGTCGACCCGCTCAAAATCCGCGCTACCACTCCCCGAAGCTTCTTCTCTAACCATTATTCTCGGGTCATGGCCCGCTGAGGATTAGGTGAACAAGTCTCCCGACTCCACGATTGCTTCGTCCACGTCGGACATTAGACGGATGGTCTCGGCCAGGGCAGCAGCGATGCGGCAGTAGTGAACCAGGTCGTCAAAGGAGAGGGTGCGGCCTCTGCGGTCTTTGAGCCACTTGTCGAGGGGCTGGTATCCGCCAATGCGGAA